>SXZD01000285.1 GCA_005788065.1 Burkholderiales bacterium | reverse complement strand
GGTGCGCGACTCTGACCGCATCCTGGGTCTGATCGCATCCAAATCCAAACGCGGACAGTCCGGCCAGGAAGCCGTCAAAGAGCATCTGCTGATCACCCGCTACAACCCCAACCGGGTTGAAAAGGGCGAAATGCTGTCGATCGAGGACATCTCCGACCTGCTCAAAATCCCGCTTCTGGGTGTCATCCCGGAATCGGTGCAGGTGCTGGACGCATCCAACCAGGGTGTGCCGGTCATCCACATGAGCGACACGGACGTTGCACAGGCCTATCGCGACGCCATCGAGCGTTTTCTGGGTCACCGTGAACTGCCCCTGCGCTTTGTGGCTGTTCAGAAAAAAGGCCTGCTCCAGCGCCTGTTCGGGAGTCGTTGAAGATGTCACTGCTGACCTTCCTGTTTGGCGAGAAGCCCAAATCGGCCAACATGGCCAAAGAGCGCCTGCAACTGATCATTGCCCGGGAACGCGGAAGCGACTCGACAGCGCCCGATTTTCTGCCCAAGCTGCGCGACGAACTGATTGCAGTCATCTCCAAGTATGTGCAAATCGACGATGACGGCGTGAAGTTCAACGTCCAAAAACAGGACAATCTGGAAGTCCTGGAAGTCAACATCGTATTGCCGGAGCAGCGCACCACCCTGCACCTGTGACAGCAGTGCAGCATCTGTGAACCCGACTGAGGGGGGATTCTAGGAAATCTCCCCGCTTCGGTGTAAGGTATGGATATGAGCGCAGTATCCAATTTTCATGACCCCTTCCCGTCCGACTCTGCGGGCAATCGAGTCGCATCCATCGCCAACCTGATGCAGTTGGCGGGCACCTACCTGTCCGACCACGACCTGCGTCACATCCGCGAGGCATACCGTTTTTCCGACGCAGCGCATCTCGGGCAGTTTCGCGCCACCGGAGAACCTTACATATCCCACCCCATCACCGTTGCAGAGTATTGCGCCCGCCTGAAGCTGGACGGACAGGCCATACAGGCCGCCCTGCTGCACGACGTGATGGAAGACTCCGGCGCCACCAAAGAAGAACTGATAGAGCGCTTCGGCACGCAGGTCGCCGAATTGGTGGACGGGCTGTCCAAGCTGGACAAGATGGAGTTTTCCAGCCGCGAAGAAGCACAGGCTGAAAACTTTCGCAAAATGCTGCTGGCCATGGCGCGCGATGTGCGCGTCATCCTGATCAAGCTGTCTGACCGCCTTCACAACATGAAGACGCTGGGCATCATGGCACCGGCCAAACGTCGCCGCATCAGCCGCGAAACGCTGGAGATCTATGCCCCGATTGCCAACCGGCTGGGTCTGAACGAGATCTACCGCAATCTGCAGGAACTCAGTTTCCAGAACCTCAACCCGCTGCGCTATGCCACCCTGCGCAAGGCCATCATATCTGCGCGCGGCAATCGGCGCGAAGTGGTCAACCGCATTCTGGATGCCGTACAGACCCGGTTGGCAGAGCGCGGCGTCCAGGCCCGTGTCTTTGGCCGTGAAAAGTCGATTTTCGGCATCTACCGCAAGATGGTTGAAAAGCGGCTGTCGTTCGGGCAAGTGCTGGACATCTACGGCTTTCGCATTGTGGTGAAGGACAATGCCAACTGCTACCTGACGCTGGGTCTGCTGCACGAGCTTTTCAGGCCGGTGCCGGGCAAGTTCAAGGACCACATCGCGATTGCCAAGCTCAATGGCTACCAGTCGCTGCACACCACGCTGGTGGGGCCCTTCGGCACACCCGTGGAGTTCCAGATCCGCACTGAAGAAATGCACCAGATTGCGGAGAATGGCGTGGCGGCGCATTGGCTGTACAAAAATGGCGTGGGCGACCTGAACCACGTGCAAAAAACCACGCACCGCTGGCTGCAGTCGCTGCTTGATATCCAGAACCAGACCGGCGACTCGGCCGAGTTCCTTGAGCACATCAAGGTCGACCTGTTTCCGGACGCCGTCTATGTGTTCACACCCAAGGGCAAGATCATGTCCATGCCCCGCGGTGCGACCATCATCGATTTTGCGTATGCCGTGCACACCGATGTGGGCAACCAATGCGTGGCCGCCCGCGTCAACAACATCACCACGCCCCTGCGCAGCGAACTGAAAAACGGTGACCTGGTGGAAATCATCACGGCGCCCCATTCCTGCCCCAACCCCAGTTGGCTAAGTTTTGTACGCACCGGCAAGGCCCGCTCCGAGATCCGCCACTTCCTCAAGTCCATGGACGTGGAAGAAACCGTTGAACTGGGCAAACGACTGCTCAATCAGGCGCTTGAACCGGACGGGATCGACATCGGTGAACTGAACAACGCCACCTGGGAAAAACTGGTCAAGGACAGCCGCATGCACAGCCCTGAAGAACTGCTGGCTGAAATCGGCTCAGGCCGGCGGGTAGCGCCCGTGGTGGCAAGACGGGTATTGATCGCACTGGGTCGCACCGACAGCGTGGCGCCCGGGGGGAAAGGCCGTACGCCCATTCTCATCCACGGTGGCGAGGGCCTGGCGGTTCAGCGTGCCACCTGCTGCATGCCCATACCGGGCGACAGCATTCAGGCCTACCTGAAGCGCGGCAGCGGTCTGGCCCTGCACACCACCGACTGTGAGTTTGCCCGCACGGCGATGGCACGCGAACCCGAACGCTGGACAGAAGTGCAATGGGCCGAGGACATCAGCCGGTCATTTGATGTAAACATCGATATCGATGTGCGCAATGAACGGGGATCCCTGACCCGGGTATCCGCCGCCATATCGGATGAAGGTGCCAACATCTCCAACCTGTCGATGAACGACGATCTGGGCCCCCAAAAACTAATGCATTTCACCATTCAAGTCACGGACCGCCAGCATCTGGCACGGGTGGTCCGGGCGGTGCGGCGGGTGAAGGTCGTCAGCCGCGTGGCGCGTGTGCGCAACAAGGTGGGCAAGCGGTATTTGAGGTAAAAGTGACGAGTATCCGAGTGACGAGTAACGAGTAGGCGCATGCTCGGCCACCCGTCACTCATCAGGCAGCGGATACCGTATCTCCACCACCTCCAGATCATCCGGCCCTGCCGGCGTCATCACCCGCACCACGTCCCCTTCCCGCGCTTTCAACAGCGCCCGTGCCACCGGTGAGATCCAACTGATTTTGCCCTTCAGGGGGTCGACCTCATCCACCCCCACAATGCTGACCGTCACCTCATCGCCGGCAGCGTTCACATAGGTCACCGTCGCACCAAAAAACACCTGATCGCGGTTCTGCTGGGCTGCCGGATCAACCACCTCAGCGCAGTCCAGCCGCTTGGTCAGAAAACGGATACGCCGGTCAATTTCACGCAGCCGCTTTTTGCCGTAAAGATAGTCGCCGTTTTCCGACCGGTCGCCATTGCTGGCCGCCCATGACACGATGCTGACGGTCTGCGGGCGTTCAACATCCATCAGGTGCAAAAACTCCGCCTTCAGGGTCTGATAACCCGTCACCGTCATATAGTTCCGGGTACCCGCCGGCAGGGGTGCTCCACCTTCGGATTCATCGCCATCATCTGAGGATGCAGCATCCTCTCGCGTAAATGCCTTGCTCATGGTTCGGCAGCCTGTCGCGGCAAAAAGTCAACAACCCGAAGATGGTAAGGCAAACTCATCATCCATAAAAATCGTGTCTGCTGTTGCATGAAGGCAGATAATAGGATTAACTCGCAGTATCTAACACCTTTAGGCGTCCCCCAACCCAATGTCGTCCAACCCGATGTCAGACACCGGAGCCAACCCGGCTGTGCCACACATTCTGATTGTGGACGACAGCGAGGACGATTTTGCGCTGCTGTCACGGCACATCCGCAAACGCTGGAAAGGCGCCCGACTTACACACTCCCCCTCCCGCGCAGAGCTTGAGAAGCTGCTCGGCCATGGTGATTTTGACCTGGTGCTTTGCGACCACTCGATGCCGGACATGGACTCCACCCAGGCTCGCGAACTGCTGCGACAGCACGGATGCGATGCACCGGTGATCATCTGTTCAGGCTGGGCGGATGAGCAGGTGGGCATTGCGGCCATGAATGACGGTGCCCGCGACTTTGTGGAGAAAGGTCGCCCTGAGCGGCTGATTCCGGTCATGGAGCGGGAACTGTCCACCCGCAAGCTGCTGCAGGAAAAAGAGCAGGTCGCGCAAAAAGCCATCGAAGCCGGTCGCACCGATGCGCTCACCGGTCTGCCCAACCGTGCCCATTTCGAAGAACTGATCAGCGCTGCGGCGCCGCTGACACTGGTAACAATGGCGCTTGGCGGCCTTCAGAAACAGGCCCATCTGCTGCGGCCCGGTTTTGAGCAGAATATCCTGCTGGCGGTCACCGGCGAGTTGCAGAAAATGTTTGCCGGCCACATCCTGGGGCGCATTGCCGAATTCGAATTCGGTCTGTGCCTGCGGGACAAAGCGGATCAACCCACGCTGGCGCAGTGCATCGAAATGGTCTATCAGCGTTTTGACACCCCCCTGTCCGTGCGCGGGCAGCGGGTCAGTCTCGACGTGCAAATGGGCAGCGCCGACACGCAGACCTGCGGCAACGACCCCAAAGACCTGCTCAGTCATGCGGGCAATGCCATGCGGCTGGCGCTGCGGTCCAACCTACATGCTGACGTACTGACCGACCCCTCATTCCATGTACGCGCGCAGCGGCATCAGACCATTGAACACAGCCTGGCCTCCGCCATCACCAACAACGAACTGGAACTGGTGTTCCAGCCGGTCATCAGCCTGCCCTCGCGTCATCTGACCAGCGTGGAATGCCTAGTGCGCTGGCAGCACCCTCTGCTCGGGCGCCTGTCGCCAGACGAGTTCATCGGTATTGCTGAAGAGACAGGTCTGATCGTGCAGTTGGGCGACTGGGTGCTGCGGCAGGCATGTACTGCGGTCAAGACGTTTCATCAAAAAGGGTATCCGATCGCAGTGGCCATCAATTGCGCCAGCCCCGAAATGAGCCAGCCCGGCTTTGCACGCAAACTGATGAACACGCTTGCCGAACAGAGTGTGGATCACCGTTATTTCGAGCTTGAAATCACCGAATCGGCCGCCCTGACGGACTTTGACAAGACCATACAGATCCTCGACTCACTGCACGCAGCGGGCATCAGCCTTGCCATTGACGACTTCGGCACCGGTTTTTCTTCGCTGAACTATCTGCGAAAATTACCGGCCGATGTCCTTAAAATCGACAAGAGCTTTGTGCAGGAAATGAACGATCACGAAGACAGTTCCAAAATCGTGCGGGCCATCATCGGTCTGGGTACCAGTCTGGGCATGACCATACACGCCGAGGGTATCGAGACGCTGACGCAGGTCAACCAACTCGAAGCGTGGGGTTGCGACCGCCTGCAGGGTTACTGGATCAGCAAACCGCTGGACATGCCCGCATTCCTGACATGGCTGGCCGGCGATGGCCAGCGATTCCTGCCGGAAGACCAACGTACCGGCAGCCAACCGATAGCGGTATGACATGAGCACGGACACAAGCGCGGACGCCCTCATGCGCCCGCTCAAATTGCTGGTGGTAGAAGACAACGAAACCGACTTTGACCTGTTGATTTACCGGCTCAAGGATCTGCCCGGCACTGTTCAGGCACATCGGGTGGAAGACCGCCCGGGCCTGCGTGATGCGCTGGACTCCCAGACCTGGGACCTGGTCATCTCTGACCACCGCCTGCCCGGCTTCAGCTCGGATGAAGCGCTGGACATTGTGCGCGCACAAGACCCGGATCTGCCCTTCCTGATCGTCTCGGGCGCCATCGGCGAGGACATTGCCGTCGAGGCCATGCGCAGTGGCGCAGACGACTACCTGATGAAGGACAACCTGCGCCGTTTGGTACCGGCCATTGAACGCAGCCTGCGCGCTGCCGACGAGAAAAAAGCCAAGCGCCGCGCGCTGGCCGAGCAACGGGTATCCGAGGAACGTCTGGCCGCCATCGCCAGCAACATACCGGGCGTCATCGTGCAGATACGCCATGAAAGCGATAGCGGCGACCTGTCCACTCCCATCGTCAGCGAAGCGGCTCTCCATGTGTTCGGCATCGCCAGCAGTCGCTTTCAAGAAGCGCCGGGGCTGCTGCTTGAGCAGTTCCTGGCCGCCGATGCCGCGCAGTTGCGCGAACACCTGTTCGAAGACGGTGCCAGTGCAGACTCCATACACTGGGAAGGCCGCTTGCGGCAGGCAGACGGCAAGGTACCGCGCTGGATGATGCTCAATGCGCGTCGCAACAGCCGCAGCTCCCGGCAGACCACCATCTGGGATGGCGTACTGCTGGATATCAGCCGCCAGAAATCGGCTGAAGCCGAACTGGAAGCATCGCGTGACGAGGTTCGCCACGTCACCGAGGTGTTTGAGCGTCGCCGGGAAGACGAACGCGGCGCGATTGCCCGCGAAATCCACGACGACATCGGCGGCACGCTCACCAAGCTGAAAGCCGACATTGCCTGGATACGCAAGCGACACGGCGAGGAACCACAGATGGCCGAACGTCTGGTGGACATGCTGGACCTGATAGACCACACCGTGGCGGCCAGCCAGCGCATCGCCAGAGACCTGCGTCCGGGTATTCTGGACTACGGTCTGATACCAGCACTGGAATGGCAGATTGCGGATTTTCAGAAACGCACCGAGCTCGATGCCGTGCTGACATGCAATGTGGAGGACGTGGAGCTGCCGCCGCAGGTATCCACCGCCGTGTTCCGCGTGTTGCAGGAGTCACTCACCAATGTGCTGAAATATGCACAAGCCAGCAAAGTCTGCGTAGAATTGTTTGCCGATGATGAAAACATCACCCTGGAAGTTCAGGATGATGGTGTCGGAATCGACCCGACAGACCTCCAGAAAAAAACGTCTTTCGGTGTAAGGGGTATGAAAGAGCGGGCACAATCGCTCGGTGGCTGGCTGGACATCAACAGCGGTCGCGGCAAGGGCACCACGCTGATGCTGAGCATTCCGCGTTCGGGCGGTGCCGGCGCAGGCGACGCGGGCAGCGGCACCAGTACACCCGATTTCGAATAACAGGCTGGAACAGGAACAACAATGATCAAGGTCATGCTTGCAGATGACCATGCAATCGTGCGCAAAGGGCTGCGCCAGTTGCTGGAGGAGACAGGTTTCATACAGGTCGTGGCCGAGGCAGACGACTACCCTGCCATCATGAAGGCCGTACGCGCCAACGACCTGGACGTACTGGTGATGGACATCACCATGCCGGGCAAAAACGGTGTGGATGTGCTCAAAATCGTCAAGGGCGAAAAACCCAAACTGGCGGTGCTGATGCTCTCCATGCACCCGGAAGACCAATATGCCGTGAGAGCACTGAAAGCCGGTGCGTCCGGTTACCTCACCAAAAACAGCGCACCAGAGCGACTGGTGGACGCCATACAGACGATCTCGTCAGGTCGTCGTTACATCACGGCAGAATTGGCCGAGTCATTGGCCAGCCACCTGACGGACGACACTGACAAACCGCTGCACTCCACACTCTCCGACCGCGAATTCCAGACCATACGGTTGATTGCATCGGGCCGTAAATTGTCCGAGATTGCAGAAGAACTCAATCTGTCTCCGAAAACAGTGAGCGTCTATCGCGCCCGCATCATGGAGAAGATGAAAATGAAAAACAATGCGGAGCTGACGCATTACGCACTGAAGCACGGCTTGGTGGAATAAGACCAGGGCGGCTGTTGGCCCCAGAGAACCCGGAGCACGGGGTCGGTGTGAGTTTTCGGAATCCGGAAATGCATCCCGACCCCGTTTTCTTTTTCAGAGGAAGTTGAACACCGACAGTTTCGAGAACTGTGAATACGCCCGCTGCGCTGCCTCCAGCGATAACTGCATGCGGGCAATTTCGGATACCGACTTGGTGAAGTCAACACCCACCGCCTTGCCGCTGGTCATCTCGTATTGCGTAGCCAATGTCAGATTGGCCAACTGGGTTTCCTCAACCTGTCGCAAACGAGCCCCCACGCGGGTTCTGGCCACCAGCGTCTTGTCGAAAATTTCATCCATTTTCGATCCCAGAACATCCATCGCGTTTTTGGCTGTCTGCACCGGCGACCCTGAAAACGTATTGCCTTCCAGAACATCAATGGTCTGTTGCAACAATGAAAAATAGGACGTAGCGGGATCGCCGTCTTCCAGTGTCAGCAACTCCTTGCCGCTGACATCAATCGGAATCTTGATCTCGCGCGAGATCTGCAGTTCATTGACCGACTCGCTGCCGGTAAATTTGTAAAGGTCGTTCAGTGCGGCAGGATCGTTGTTCACCGGTTGGCCTTCCACATTGAATGCCGGCGTATCATCGGTGATGCCGGCAAACACGAAGCGACCTGTCTCGTCGCGCACGTTGGCTGTATTGAGCAACTGCTGCAGGTTTACGCGCAACTCTGCCGCAATATTGCGACGGTCCGCAGCAGACAGCGTATCGTTGGCCGCCTGTATCATGCGCTCTTTAACGTTGGTCATGACATCAGTCATCGCACCGATACTGGTATCGATCAGTTTGCCGCGCGACTGTGCATAGTCGATGTTGCGCTGAAACTGGTTGGTCATCACCAGTGCTTCGTTGGACGCCAGAAACGTTGTCTTCGCAAACGGATCGTCAGATGCCTTGTTGACTCGCAGGCCCGTGGCCATCTGCGATTGCAGGTTGAGAATTTCATTTTGCTGCTTCAGTACGTTGTCCAGATTTTTACTGAAGAACATATTGGTGCTGACACGCATGATCAACCCCTATCAACCGATTGCATTGAGCAGTGAATCAAACAGGTTCTTGCTCATGGCAATGACCTGGCCTGCAGCCTGATAAGCCTGTTGGTACTTCAGCAGATTGGCCGCCTCTTCATCCAGGTTCACACCCGAGAGATCCTGCTGCTGTGCCTCTGCGCCCTCGCGCACGGCGGTGCTGGTGGTAGCCGCCTCTGCAATCTCACGTCCGCGGTTGCCTACGCGCGATACCAACTGATTGAATGCCGATGTGATCGTGACGTCCTGCTCGGCACCGAACGCGGAGTTTCTGACGGTGCTGGTCTGCAGCAAGGCCATGCGCTGCAGGTTGCTGGCATCGCCGCGTGCGCCTGCCGTTCTGCCTGCAGCCACTTCGGATGCACCCGACAGGTTCAGACGCAGCGTGCGGGCCACATCATTGACCGGTTGCAAAAGGAAGCGGTCACCACTTTGCGAAGCACCGCTGAGCGTAAACGTAAACTCCTCACCTATCTTGTAGGTAGCAGGATCGCCGGAGCTGACCAGCGTGGCCTCCGCATAAGGGCTGCGCGAATTGGCGACACGATACTTGAGTGTCCCACCATCATTGAACAGCTCATAGTCGTTGGACTTGACCTTGGCAAAGTCCACGTTGGTGATGTTGACGCTGGCACTGCTTGCGTTCGCGGAGGAACGGGATGCCAGTGAGGTATTGAACGTGAACATGTTCACGCCCGCTGTACCGTTGAGATCGAACCCCTCTTTCTGCAGATTGTTGATACGCTCTGCAAACTGCCCTCCAACCACACCCACGATATTGCGATACTGCACCAGATCGGTGTCGCGCATGGCCAGCAGGCCTGCAATCTTGCCGCGTCCCAGCGCAGTGGCATCAAAGCGTACCGTGCGGTCTGCGCCGTTTTCGTCTTTGCCCACTTTCATGCCGATCTGTATGGTCAGCGGGTCAAAGTTGTCGCGCAATGCACTTAACTCTGACGACTTGGTTTTACTGACCAGCGGCTGGCCGCTTTTCATGTAGACGTTGATGGTGTTGTCGCCGTTGTTCACCACGGTGTTGGACACAAACTCGGAGAGCTCGCGCAGCAGGCCGTCGCGACGGTCCAACAGGTCATTGGGGGTCGCACCTTTACCGCCACGGTTGGATGCTTCGGTGATCTGCACGTTCAGGTCGGCCAACTGACGCGTAATGCCATTGACCGCATCCATCGCACCTTGCAGCTTGCCGTTGATATCGTCGCGTATGCGGTCCATTGCGGTGTTGACGCTGTTAATGCGACCGGCTACCGTCGTGGCTGCGGTGATCACACTTTCGCGCGTGGCCAGATCGCCAGGGCGTGTGGTCAGATCCTGAATCGCCGTGAAAAAACCGGTCAGACCTGATGCCACACCATTGACGTCGTCACTCAGTACTCCGTCAATCTGGCTGATCTGTTCGTTATACGTCTTGAAATAACTCTCGACCGAAAGCGCCTCATTCAGGCGGGTGTTCAAGAAATCAGAACTGGCCCGACGAATATCCTCAAGCTCTGCGCCATTGCCCAGGTAACCCAGGCGCGTCTGTACGCCGCTGGCTTCAACCTGAACGATGTCCTGCCTCGAATACCCTTTGGTACCCGCATTGCTGATGTTGTTCGATATGGCGGACAGACCCGCCTGTGCGGTCGTCAGACCGGTTACGGCAATGTTGAAGACGGAGCTGACCATTTCGTTTCCCTCTGTGCTGTGGCAGCCTGCGCGTCTTCAGACGTCTTGGGCTGGCTCATGGTTTGCAGCTGTTTTGCAATCACATTGGACAGTCCCAGACCCCGGGCTGAAATGGCTTGCGCACGCTGCTGCTCTAACATCACCTCATAGTGTTCGTTGCTGTGGTTCTGCAAAAGACCACTGTCCATGCGGGTTGAACGCATGCTTTTCATCAACTGCATCACAAACATCGCTTCAACCTGACGCGCGGATTCCTTGATGGCGCGCTCTTGGTCTGCCGACCCGGCCTGCGCACCGGCTGCACGCTTCAAGCGCGAAAGGCCCTGGGCATCCAGAGCCAATCCGCTGGTCAGTTGTGCACTGCTGCTGGCTGAGCCCACATCCATCAGATCACCTCCAGTTCGGCGCGCAGGGCACCAGCCTGCTGCAAGGCCTGCAGTATCGACACCAAATCAGTGGGGTTCGCGCCCATGCTGTTCAGTGCTTTGACCACATCAGACAGATTGGCGGATTCTTTCAACTCCATCAGTTGTCCGCCATCCTGCTTGATGGAGATATCCGCTTTTTCTGCCACCACAGTTTCACCCTGACCGAATGAATTGGGCTGGGATACCAGCGGTGTACTGACCACCTGAATGGTCAGGTTGCCGTGCGCAATCGCGCAGGGCAGCAACTTGACTGCCTTGTTCATGACCACCGAACCGGTACGCGCATTGACGATGACTTTTGCAGGTGCATCCGTACGATCAATCTGCAACTGTTCCAGTTCGGATACGAAAGCCACACGCTGGTCGGGATCGGTCGGCGCCATCACTTCAACCTGACGACCATCCACCGAGCGTGCAACTCCTTCTCCAAACTTGGCATTGATGGCCTGCACCATGCGGCGCGTGGTGGTGAAATCTGTGTGGTTCAGTTCAATACTCAATTGGTCGCCCATGGCAAAGGGGCTGATGACTGCGCGCTCAACCGTGCCACCGTTGGGGATACGACCAGCCGACAGATGATTGATGGTGGTCTTGCTGCCACCGGCACTGGCGCCTGCGCCGCCCACGATCAAATTACCCTGTGCGACGGCATACACCTGACCATCACCGCCTTTGAGTGGTGTCATCACCAGAGTGCCGCCACGCAAACTTTTGGCGTTACCGATGGACGACACCGTCACATCCAGCGTCTGCCCAGGTTTGGTAAACGCTGGCAGTTGCGCTGTCACCACCACGGCAGCCACGTTCTTTAACTGCAGACGCGTCTCGGGTGGCAATGTGACACCGAGCTGCCCCAGCATGGCCTGAATACTCTGAGTGGTAAACGGAGTCTGCGTGGTCTGGTCACCCGTTC
>SXZD01000284.1 GCA_005788065.1 Burkholderiales bacterium | reverse complement strand
TCGACTCGCGGTTTATGCTCCACGTTTCCTTCCCACGCTCGGTCACCCTCACGCAGTTACGTTTCACTTCGCTCACTGTGACCAGCTCGCGGCGGGACTTGCACCCGCAGGTGTGCGCCCATGCTGGGCGCACAAAAAAACCCGGCCGAAGCCGGGTTTCCAAACCGTTTGAAAGCCGGCTGATTATTTCTTCTCAGCCGTGATCTTCCATTGACCACCTTCGTTCTTCAGGGTCAGCGTCTTGCTGGTCACATCACTGACCTTGTCGGCGCTGTACGTCTGCTTGAACTTGACGGTGGCGGTGTCGCCCTTGACCGTGACCTTGACGTTATCCAGCGTCACGGAAATGGAGGACTTGCCATCGATCTTCTTGCGGCGGTCTGCAGCCCATGCGTCACGGGCGCGGCCGTCCTGCGGACGGAAGCTGTCGCTGTAGGCAGCCAGGTAGCCATCCACGTTCTTGCTGCTCCATGCAGCCACCCAACCGTTGACAGCTGCTTCCACTGCCGCGGTCGGATCGCCAGCGGCGGCCGGTGCAGCTGCAGCCGGTGCGGCAGCAGCTGGCACGTCCATCTGCATGGCTGCTGCAATCGCCTTGTCAGCAGCGGAACCATCAGCCGGTGCAGCAGCGGGTGCCTCAACAGCCGGGGCTGCTGCAGGTGCTTCTGTGGCGGGAGCGGCAGCCGCATTCTCATTGGCTTCCAGAGCGGCAGAGGCTTCTGCCAACTGGCTGGCTGGCATGAAGCGCATGCCGAGCGGCTTCAAGGCTTCATTCTTCTGAACCGCCAGTGGCACATAACCCACCAGTAGCAAAGACATGAGCATCACCATGGAGGGCAGAATCCAGCGCTCGTAGCGGCGATAGAAGTTCTTGCGGCGCACTTCCGAGTCGGCCTTGTTCACCTCTTCGTCACCGATGACCATACGCGTGAGCAGCTGGTTCAGGGCAACTGGCGGGGACAGGTAACCAAGTTCGAAGGCCACCAGCACCACCATCCAGAAGTGGAAGGCATCGATGTTGTTGGCATAGGCAATCGGAGCCAGTGTACCGGACACCAGAATCACCGCACCGAAGGGGTCCATCACCATGCCCAGGAACACACAGACGCCCAGAATGAAGCTCATGGCAATCCATTCATTGGCAAACTGCGACGGCACGGCATGCATCACTTCCGAACGCTCGATCACACCACCAATGTTCAGCGACAGACACATCAGCATGATCAGGGCACCGATGTGACCGATAGTCTCATTCGACGCTGCCCGGATGGATTTCTCAACACCTTCCTGACGGTCAGAGCCATAAGCCGGGGCGCCATCTGTGGACGCCAGTGCCTTGGTTTGCCCACCCTTGAGTTTGTCGAAAATCAGCAGCAGCAACATGACCACAGGCATGATCACCGGTGCGGAGGTTTCGTTCAGCTCTGTGTCCATCAGGTACTTGTATGCCAGAACGACACCCATCAGCACGGCCACATAGGGGAGGATCGGGGTGACTTCCTTCATCATGGCCGGAATGGCCACGGCAGGACGCTCAAGCTTGGATTTCTTGGTACGGGTCAGCTGTGACACCAGGAAGAACATGGAGGAGCTCAGAATGAACACCACCACACCCCAGTGATACAGATCAGAGGACGTAACCTGCTTGTTCAGCGCCGCAATCAGCACCACCAGCAAGCAAGGACGCAGCACCACACCCAGCGAACCAGACATGGCGGTAGCAGCCAGCGCAAACTGACGCGAGCCGCCGGCATGACGGATTTCGTTGTAAATGATGCCACCGGCTGCAATCACGAAAATACCGGATGCACCCGTGTACGCTGTCGGAACCGCAGCGGCCAGCAAAATGATGTAGGTCAACAGCTCCGGACCCATCTTCCAGGGGCGCAGCAGGTTGATGAACAGGTCCACCATGCGGCTTTGCTTGAGCAGCATACCGGCCCAGACGTAGAGCGCCAGGGACAGGAAAATGGCGGGCAGTTCGAGCAGCTGGTTGATGTAGATGGCCAGGCCGGAGGGGTTACCGGTCAGCGTGAAGTACACACCCGAAATCAGCGCCATGGAGGTGTACAGTGGAATGGCCAATTGGGCCAAACCATGTGAACCGCCCTTTTGCAGCGTCTTGGGCGGATTGAGGAATTGCTTGACGCTGATCAGCGACAGACCTGCGAACAGCGCCATCCAGATGAAGTGGAAATGCGCGTTCTCCATTTCCACGCCGGAGTTGGCGGAGATCAGGTAATACCGGATGCACGACACCAACAGGAACAGATGACCGATCAGCGAGGTACCCGTCACCCATTTGTGATCCACCATGGTAGAGGCCGGGCGGATCGAAATATGGTGATATCCCAGTGTGGTGGTAATGGCTGCGATCGAGAACATGACCAGCAGCAACAGGGGACGGTTTTCCGTACCGAAACTGAACAGTGCAAAGAAACTGGTCTCCAGTGTTCGGTAGGCTTTTACCTGCGGCGTGATGTTGGAGACAATCTTGTTGTAGATGTCGAACTTTTCCTGACAGAGACCTTTTGCAGCCGTCAGCGACTGGCGCACCACCTCGGGATCCAGCGGCGTATCGGCCAGAGGATCGTCCGGGTCAACCGGGGGCGCGTTGGCTACAAGCACAGCCTGCTTGGCCACCTCGGCATCAATGTCGATGTTGAGGTTACAGGTGGGGGCTTCGGGGTCGCCACGGAGCAGGAAGTACTGGACGCCCTTTTCCTTGTCACCGAATACGTTTTCGCCAATACGCAGTAACTGGCCGTGAATCATTTCGCCGGTACCGATAACCAGCGTCAGAATCAACAACACAACAACGGGGAAGCTCGATAGCCACTCCGCCGGCGTGCGGCCGAGTAGCTTGTACCCTCGGTCTTGATGCATGCTCATAGTGTCTCTTTCAAAACGGTTTTTAATAGAATCTGTATTACCGTACAACCGTGCTTTTTGGTTTCAAATGATTGAAACATTTCAGATCCGACCCACGCTTGCAGGTGCGAACGAGAAAAAAAGGCCCCTGTCGGGGCCTTCATTGCTGACTGACCTGTCTTACAGACCAGCCGGATCTGCACACTCGGGGTCGCCCGGGTTCAGTTTGCAGCGGACTTTCTTCATCAGCTTGAGCGTATCTTCTTCGTACAGCTTGCTCTGGGCCATGGATGCACGTGACTCACGCAGCAGAACGGTGTACTTCACCGAGTCGGCCGCCGGAATATCCATCCATTTGTCGGCGGGAATGCCCTTCTCTGCCGTTTCGACCAGCTTGAGTGCGCGCGGGTACTGGGTAAGCCAGTAGTTGCGGCTCTTCTTGCCGAAGTCGGCCGGGAATTTGTCCTTGTTGATCACAAACTGGTAGGTCAGCACGGCAACCGGGAAGCGGACGATGGCGCCCTTGGTGCCCAGACCCTTGAACAGTTCCAGCGGCTTGTAAGCGGCAGCTGGAGCAGCCACGATATCCACGGAACCGTTGTTGAACTTGGTGGCGAAGTTGGTGATGTCGGCAGACACAGGCTGCGCACCCACTTTTTGCACCATGGTGCCCTGGGCTTTGTCATAGTCGAACACGGCAATCTTCTTGCCGGCCAGTTTTTCGACGCTGTTGATGGATCGGTCATTGACGAACAGGAAAGCAGCGCCAAACGGGATGATGCCGGCCACTTCGAACTTGTCGCGCACCATCTGGGGCGAACCCTTGTCACTGGCGTAGTACTGGACCGTGGTCTTGACCACGTCATAGGCATCGGAGATGTTGACCTTGCCATCCTTCACCAGCGAAGCAGCACCCAATGCGTCGATGGAGCCGGCAATGCCGTTGAACTGACGGGTACGGAAAGAGGTGGCAACCAGACCGTCACACTGGCCTGTCTTGAAATCTTCAGAAGCCACACGTTCGTCGGTGTAGGCTTTCAGTTCAATGTCCGCACCGTCTTTTGCCGATGCCAGCACCCAGTCCTTGGACATGTTGAACACGTCGCCACCGGCGCCCAGCACGTCGTACACGCACACTTTCTGCTTGGCAGCATTGGCTGTACCAGCTGCAACCATGAGGGCAGCCGCTGCCAGTGCGACCGGCAATCTGCTCAGTTTAGTAATCATATAGGGGGTCTCCTCCGCTTAAGACTGCATTCGAAAAATGATTTTTTACAGATCGTCCAGATTGACGGCATTGCCGCTGTTGGCCGGCTTGTCATCCCAGAATTTGCCAAGGCTGTTCACCGGGGTACGGGTGCCCGTGTTTTCTGTCCAGTAACGGTCAGACAGGTTGTTCATGATGGCACCGGACAGCGCATCGACAACGAGGAACTCTTCGTTGGCTTTGAAATTCTTGATCGGATTGGCGAAACGCCGCACGGCATCTCGGAAACGGGGCTGGTCATCAATCGACAGTGCCGACAGCGCATAGAGCGTGTGGGAGATGCGCACACCCTGCAACTCACCGATGATCATGGACTGTTGGAAAGTACCCCAGACGTCCTTGCCTTCGGCTCCACCCGGCAAAATGTTCCAAATGACGGCGCGGGCTGCCGTCGGGGCGCCCCACCACTTGGCATTGGAGATGCACCGCAACGCACGCTCGGCCTTGGGAGCAATTTCGGTGGATACACCCACAGCCTGTTCCGCTGCAATGTCGTTTACAACCGCCTGCAGACCTGCAATCGTACCCAATAGGTAGATGAGCTCGTGGTAATCCTTCTTGAACTGCGGGCACTTTGAACCGTACTTGATGCGATATTCCGCTTCAATCTGGCTGGTCATGCGCTCAAATGCCATCAACTGGCGGCGAGCTGTCCGCTCAAGCAGTCGCTTTTGTGTAATACGTGCGTCCTGGGCTTCTTCAATGCGCTTCTCGCGTGCAGCCCGGATGGAGCGCAGCTCGGCTTCGATCGCCTGATTTTCCGCACAGACCGACGAGGTTTGCAGCAACACAGCCTCGAGGTATTCGGGACTGCCGTACAGTGCACGGACACCGCCGGAGATCAGGGGGAAGTTGCCGGTGGCAAACGTACACATCATGTCGACGTCGTCGCTGCGCAGCAGATCGGGAGTGATGCGTCGCTCGATGGCGTTGACGGCCACGTTCGACAGGGTGCGGTCGACGGCCTTGCAACCACTCAGAACTGCGGTGCCGGTGATGGCAACGGCGAGCAAGGACAGACTGAAAGCACGGGAGCTGCTCATGTGTGTGTCTCCAAATTGGATTCTTGTTGCGCGGCCTGCTTATAGGTCTTGACCGCAATATTTTTGTACTGGCGCCGGACATTCTGTGGCCGATCACCGAGAATCAGTCCTGCAGTATAGGGAACTGCCCGACAGACATCAAGACAACAACATGAAATCTGCCATTCAAATGACTCGCTTTGTGCGCGTGTTACGGAAATTTACTGACGCACACATGTGAAAAAGCATATCGGCATAGGGGACTTCCATCATGGAAGTACCCCTGCCACACCAC
>SXZD01000283.1 GCA_005788065.1 Burkholderiales bacterium | reverse complement strand
CGCGACGCGGGCGTCCTGGCCCGGTTTGCTTCGGATAATGAGGCTCGATATCGGCTACCAACGCGGCCCATGGAGTGACGCGGTCGATCTCAGCAAGAAAGCGCTCCTTGCGGGTCTGTCGTTTCTTGCCGGCGTATTCAGATTGGGCGAAAGTGCGTTGCTTCATGTTTGACGAAGAGTGACGGTCATGCAGCAATTTTATCAATATGATGACTGGCCGGGTTTGTCAGGCAAGATCATTTTTGCAGTGTTTCCCTAGTGTAATGGGGAACGGTCTGGCTCAGCAATTTTGCAGTCGCACGCCCTCCCCGCCTCTCCCTCTTCCGTGTTATGCCCGAATTGCCAGAAGTTGAAGTCACCCGATTGGGCGTGCAGTCGAAGTTTGCGGGTCAGCGCCTGTCTGCGGTGCAGGTCAGGCAGCCCCGCTTGAGAAAACCGGTTCCGACAGATGCTTTGACCCGATTGGCCGGAGAAGTTCTGCGCGGCACGTCCCGCCGGTCAAAATATCTTTTGCTGCAGTTCGATTCTGCGCAGGTCATGGTGCACCTGGGCATGTCGGGCGCCTTGCGTGTGGTTCCATCTGACAGTGCATGGCAGTTGCATGAGCACGTGCAATTGAGCTTCGGCGATCTGGCCCTGCGTCTGCATGATCCCCGCCGTTTTGGCAGCATTGACTGTATTGCTGCCCACGAAGACCTGAACGCACATGCCAGCATCCGCGGGCTGGGTGTGGAGCCACTGACGCCGCAGTTCACGCCTGCTACCCTGTACCGGGCCAGTCGCGGAAGACAGCAGAACTGCAAGTCGTTTCTGCTGGCGGGGCAAGCGGTGGTGGGTGTGGGCAATATTTATGCGTCCGAAAGCCTCTTCAGGGCAGCCATCAGACCCGGGCGTGCGGCTGGCAGGCTAAGTCTGCAGGATTGCGAGCGTCTGCATCAGGCAATCGTTGAGGTCTTGTCGGAAGCGGTGGCAGCCGGTGGTTCGAGCTTGCGCGATTTTTCAGGCGTGGGTGGCGAGTTGGGGCATTTTCAGACGCGGGCCTTCGTCTATGACCGGGAAGGTCAGCCCTGTCGGCGTTGTGCAACACCCATCCGCAGACAGGTGCATGGACAGCGCTCATCGTTTGTGTGTTTCACCTGTCAGCCACGCTAGGCGCCTGAATGATGGGAAAGACCCCCGAGCCTGTAAAGGCAGATGCACACGGTCCGGTAACGGCCGCGCAGTCGTCGCCGGCATTTTCCGCCCGGGTCGTTGACTGGCAGCGAGTTCACGGTCGGCACGGGCTGCCCTGGCAGGGTACGGGTGACCCCTATCGGGTCTGGCTGTCCGAGATCATGCTGCAGCAAACGCAGGTCAGTACCGTGTTGCCCTATTACCGCCGGTTTGTACAGGAATTTCCGACGGTTCATGCGCTGGCAGCCGCCGACGATGCGCGCGTCATGAGCTTGTGGGCCGGTCTGGGTTACTACGCCCGAGCCCGCAACCTGTTGGCCTGCGCGCGCGCGGTGGTCAAGGAACACGGTGGTGTTTTTCCGCAGACTGTGGCGGCGTTGGCTGCCCTGCCCGGTATCGGGCTTTCTACAGCCGGAGCGGTGCTGTCGCTATCCGGCAAAGGCGCAGCACCCATTCTGGATGGCAACGTGCGAAGGGTATTTGCACGCTGTTTCGGCATTTTTGGTCATACCGCCCTGCCGGCCGTGCAGACGCAGATGTGGGCGATTGCGCATGCCGAGTTACCGGGTGCAGACGATGTGATGGCGTATAACCAGGGGCTTATGGATCTGGGTGCAACGGTCTGTGTACGTTCACGACCGGCCTGCGGCGCTTGTCCCCTGCAGGACATCTGCGTGGCCAGACGTGAGAACCTGACCACCGTGCTGCCCACGCCCAAACCACCACCTGTCCGGCGCACAGAGCATTATGAGTTGCTGCTGCGCACCGGCTCTCAGGGTATCTGGGTAGAGGAGCGTCCGGCGCGTGGTATTTGGGGCGGTCTGTGGATGGTGCCGATGCGGCTGCTTGAGGGTCATGAAATACCCGACCGGGCACCCGATCTGGTGCATGAGTTGACCCATCGGCGGTATTGCCTGTACGCGAGCCTTGAGTCAGGCGGGGGGGGTGGGGAAAATGGGGGAAATGGGCATTCGCCCGGTCACCACCCGGAAAAACAAGGCGAATCGAATGAGGGTCGTTGGCTGCCGCTGCCCCTGTCCGACGATGCGCCGGTGCCGGCAGCATTGCAGCGATTGATGACAGGACTTACCGGGACCGGCATCAACTGGCCTGTACCACCCGGTGACGCAGCAGTATGACCTGCACATTATCCGGCGGGGTCAGCCGAAAGCGTTGCCCCAATTGCTCGACCACATAGACAGACCGGTGCTGCCCGCCGGTACAGCCCACTGCAACGGTCAGGTAGCTGCGCTGCTCGCTCTGGTAGCGGGGCAGCCATTTGCGCACAAAACTTTCAACGTCATCGATGAATTCGCCAACGACGGGGCGTTCTGAAAAATAGCGGGCGATGGCCTCGTCCCGTCCGGTCAACGGACGTAGTTGCTTGTCGTAATACGGGTTGGGCAGGCAGCGGGCGTCAAACACCAGATCTGCGTCCGTGGGCGTGCGTTTCTTGAAGCCGAAACTCTCCAGTATGAGTGTGACCTTGGACTGCTGGGCATTGACGGTCTCACTGATCCACAGACGCAGGGCGCTGGATTGGAGCGCCGATGTGTCGATGCGGTCGCCCAGCGACTCGATGCTGCTGAGGGTTTCACGTTCATGCCGCACGCATTCGCCCAGATTGGCATTTCCGCCGAGTTGGGCCTGTGCGGGGTGGCGCCGGCGGCTTTCGGAGTAGCGCATGATGATAACTTCATCATCGGCGTCCAGAAACAGCAGGCGTACGTCGTGTCCCAGGTTCTTGAGGGTGTCGATATAGCCCGGCAGCGGTTTGAGCAAGTTGCCCATGCGCGCATCGATGGCCACGGCCACATTGCGCTGACCCTGATGGTCGAGCCGCGAGACCAGGTCGGGCAGGAAGTCGGGCGGCAGATTGTCGATGCAGAAAAAACCTTGGTCTTCCAGCGCGTTCAGTGCAACCGACTTGCCCGAGCCCGACAGGCCGCTGATCAGAACCACTTTCATGAACGGTCGCGCCCCACTGGACCGGACAATACCGACTTGTACTGCAGGGCCTCGTCCTCAAGCGCCATCTGCGCTTCCTGACGCTTCATGAAGTCTGTCATGGTGTCGATGCCGCGCATCTGCAGTATGGTGTTTCGAACGGCGGCTTCCAGCAGAACAGCGAGGTTGCGGCCCGCCGCCACCGGGAGCGTGACTTTGCGGATGGGCAGGCCCAGTACGTTTTGATATTCGGGCTGCAGGGGCAGGCGTTCTTGCGTGAGTTCAAGCGACGCTTTGCGTGCCAGATGCACGATGAGCTTCAAGCGCATTTTGCGCCGCACGGCTGTCTCGCCAAAAATGGCCTTGATGTCCAGCAGACCCAGCCCGCGAACTTCCAGCAGGTTGCGCAGGATGTCGGGACAGCGTCCCTCGATATAGTTGGGCGCTTCGCGCGCGAACTCCACTGCATCGTCCGCCACCAGACCGTGACCACGCGAGATGAGTTCGAGACCCAGTTCGCTCTTGCCCAGACCGGATTCGCCGCTGATGAGTACACCCATGCCCAGCACGTCCATGTACACCCCGTGCATCACGCAGGTCGGGGCCAACCATTTGTTGATGAAAACCCTAAGAAAATCAATGATCTGTGCGGCCGAGACCGGTGTGGTGAGCAGCGGGACGTGGTGCTCGTTGCAGGACTTGAGCAGATCGGGGTGCGGTGCAAAACCCTCGGCTACGATGATGGCGGGGGGGTTGCCCGTCATCAGGCGTTTGGATTGGATGGCACGGCGCTCGCCGTCGATGCGGGTGAAGTATTCAACCTCCTGCTGGCCAAATACCTGAATGCGGCTGGGGTGGATGATGTTGAGGTGCCCCACGATCTCGGAGGAAGAAAAACATTCGAGGTCGATGATGCGGTTGCCGCCTTCAAAACCTGCAACCCACTGAAACTGCAATTTTTCTTTGTTTGCGTTGATGAGGTCGCTCAGGCGTTTCATGGGTGGCAGGTTCCTAGGACTGGAAGGGAGCCCACTGGGCAATGATGCGGTGCACGTCGTCGGGGTTTTCGCTTTCGCACAGACGTTCGCGGATGGCCTTGTCTGACAGCATCTGCGCCAGCTCGGACAGGATGTCCAGGTGCGCTTGATTGGCAGACTCGGGGACGAGCAGGAAAATCATGAGCTTGACGGGTTGTCCGTCGGGCGATTCGAATGGCAGGGGGTCTTGCACGCGCATGAGGGCGGCTGACGCTTTTTTAAGGCCTTTGATGCGACCATGGGGAACCGCAACCTGCAAACCCAGACCGGTTGAGCCCAGACGTTCGCGGGCCAGCAGACTGTCGAAGATCTTGTCGCGGGCAATGCCCAGACGGTTTTCAAACAGCAGGCCCGCCTGTTCGAATGCCCGTTTTTTGCTGGTGGCCACTACGTTCAGCTGAATCTGTTCAACTGGCAGTATCGCGGCGATCTGGTTCATCGCAATGTCGGTCTGGTCTGAAAAACGGTCTGATTATACGCCTGTCCTGAAAGCGCAAACGGCGGGAAACCCGCCGTTTGCAAATCGAACCCGAAAGAGGGACTCAGCGGTCCTTCATTCGGCCAAGGCCTGGTGCTTCAGGGATGTGTGCGCGTGGTTGCGGGTCTTGTCCTTGTGCCGCAGGATCTGGCGGTCGAGTTTGTCCACCAGCATGTCGATGGCGGCATACAGATTGTCATCGCTGGCTTCGGCGTGCATGTCCTTGCCACGCACATGCAGGGTCACTTCCGCCTTCTGGACCAGTTTTTCCACCGACAGCACAACCGACAGGTCGATGACATGATCGAAATGTCGTCGGATCTTGTCCATCTTTTCAACCACATAAGCGTTGATTGCGGGGGTAACAACGAGGTGATGACCGCTGACATTAACATTCATATAAAACGCTCCTGACTGTTGCGCACGTCACCCTGTGGAAAAGGGATCAGAGCGACTTGCGCAGGTTGACCGGTGGTATCTTCAAAGACTCCCGGTACTTGGCAACAGTTCGTCTGGCGACGACGATGCCCTGCTGGTTGAAAAGCTCTGCAATCTGGCTGTCTGATAGTGGCTGTTTGGGATCCTCTGCTTGAACGAGTTGTTTGAGTAGGGCACGGATGGCCGTGCTGGAAGCCGAACCTCCCGACTCTGTCGATACATGGCTTCCGAAGAAATACTTTAACTCAAAAGTACCGAAGGGAGTCAACATGTATTTCTGGTTGGTGACCCGTGACACGGTGGATTCGTGCAGTCCGAGTTTCTCGGCAATCTCGCGCAGCACCAAGGGTTGCATGGCAATCTCGCCATGATTGAAAAACGCCTGCTGGGTTTCGACAATGGACTGGGATACCCGCAGGATCGTGTCAAAACGTTGCTGCACGTTCTTGATCATCCAGCGGGCTTCCTGAAGCTGGGCCGACAGTTGGGATCCGCTCTGGCCCCGTTGCCCCTTGAGGATGCGGGCGTATATCTCGTTGACCCGTAATTTGGGCATCACTTCGCCATTGAGCGTGGCAACCCAGCGGTTGCGGACCTTGCGAACGAGCACATCGGGGATGACGTAATTGTCCTCGGTCTGACTGAAGCGTGATCCGGGGAACGGGTCGAGCGACTTGATCAGCATCTGCGCCAGACGCAGCAGTTCGTCGTTGATGCCCAGGATCTTTTTGAGCTTGGCAAACTCTTTTTGCGCCAGCAGCTCGAGATGGTGGTCGACAATGGCGAGTGCGTGGGGGTACTCGGGCTCACCGCACAGGTCATCATGGCGGGCAGCAAGTTGCAGACGCAGGCATTCGGATGCGCTGCGGGCACCCACGCCAGCGGGGTCGAAGCTTTGCAGCAGGGTCAGTGCGGTATGCAACTCGTCGGCCTCGATCTGCAGATCGGGTGGCAGACCGGACAGGATGTCTTCGAGATCCGCGTTCAGGTAGCCATCATCGTTAAGCGAGTCTATCAATACCGTGACCAAGCCCTTGTCCCGGTCCGACAGGGCCGTCAGGCGCAACTGCTCAGCAAGGTGGTCGGCCAGGCTGGTGCCCTTGCCTGCCACTTGCGGGCGGGTATTGTCTTCGTCATCGGGACTGCGGTTGTCCTCTGGCCAGTCTCCTGACCAACTGTCCGGGCTGTCAGCGTAGTCCATGCTACCGAGCGTGTCCGGGCTATTGTCGCCGCCAGTGTCCTGTGCGGGTTCTGAGGCAGATGGTACGCTGGATGCCGGTTCGTCAAACGTGCCGGTCTGCGGGGGTTCGCGCACCAATGAATCGCCCACCAGTCGGACGTCGCTTTGCATGGGGTCGTCCACGCGTTCAAGCAGCGGGTTTTCGGTCAGGGCCTGTTCAATCTCCTGTTGCAACTCCAGCGTTGAGAGCTGCAGCATTCGGATGGACTGCTGCAGTTGGGGTGTCAGCGTGAGCTGCTGGCTCAGTCGCAGTTGCAGGGATTGGCGCATCTGCAGTTAACCTCATTACATCCGGAAGTTTTCGCCGAGGTAGACGCGGCGTACAGCCTCGTTTTCCACAAGCGTCTCCGGACGTCCGGAGGCCAGCACGACACCGGCATTGATGATATAGGCGCGGTCGCATATGCCCAACGTTTCACGGACATTGTGGTCGGTGATCAACACGCCGATGCCCCGGTCTTTGAGGAACCGGATGATGCGCTGGATTTCGAGCACGGCAATCGG
>SXZD01000282.1 GCA_005788065.1 Burkholderiales bacterium | reverse complement strand
GGTGCTCAAGCGCTATGCGCCCACGACTTCGCCAGCCGATCTTGCTGAAGATATTGAAGGTTTGCTGAAGGCCTGAGCCTGCATCAGCCCGCTTCGCTGCGGGGGCGGTAAGTGCCCTGTGTCAGCGGAAATTCAAAGAGCCTGCATTCGAGAGCCCCGTTGTATAGCGGGGTTTTTCGTTTGGGCGACAGTCCCAGCGATTTGCGCAACTCAAGGTCTGCCGTCAGGCAGCAGAAACGCCAGCCGGCAAACTGCTGCTTCAGACGTGTACCGATATCCTCAAACAGTTGCACGTAGGCTTCGTCCTGTTCGATGCGGGCGCCTTTGGCTTCCAGTCGTTCTCCGTAAGGCGGGTTGCACAGAAGGGTGCCCGCACTGCCGGCAATATCATGCCCATCGCCGATGGTTGCAACACTGTCGGGTTCGCTTTGCCGCTGCGTAACGAGGGCTTTAACGCGCTCGACCGGTTCGATAGTGCGTGCGTCGCGTTGCTCAAAACGCAGACGCCCATCGTCCAGCAGCGGACCAAACCCGGCGCGGCGCGCATTGCTGTCAGACATTTCAACCAGCAGTCGAGTGATGTCGCTGCCTTGAAGGGTTAAATGACCGGCGGATTGCAGACCTGCTTCGAAGCGTTGCTCAGCCTGCGCCTTCAGCGTGTTCCACAAGGCGGAATCAAAGCCTCTGAGGTTTTCGAAGCCGAAGCGACGGTCCAGTCCGGGGGCGCGGTCGGTGGCCATGCTGGCGGCTTCGATGAGAATCGTGCCGCTGCCGCAGAAAGGGTCGAGCAGGGGGGTGTCGGCTTTCCATCCTGACAGGCGGACGATGCCGGCTGCGAGGTTTTCTTTCAGGGGCGCATTGCCTTTTTCTTGCCGCCAGCCACGCTTGAAGAGGTTCTCGCCGGACAGGTCAATGTAGACCGATGCATGGGTGGGGCCGAGCGCGACAACGATGCGCACGTCCGGGTTCTCCAGGTCGACATTCGGACGGATGCCAGAGGCGTCCCGAAAATGGTCGCAAACTGCATCCTTGACCCGCAACTGGAGGAAACGCGCATTGGGCAATTCCACACCCAGATTGTTCAGGTCCACCCGGATGCTTTGTTGTGGACGAAACCAGTCAACCCACGGTGTGCGCTTGATGAGCCTGTACAGCTCGGTTTCGCTGGTGCATGGCTGATGATCCAGACGCATCAGGATACGACCGGCGATGGCAGACCACAGGTTCATCGTGAGCAGGTCAGCCCATGTTGCAGAAAACTCGACGCCACCCATGACCGGTTTGTATTGTTGTGCGCCGAGCGCCTGCAGCTCTGCGGACAGCAAATTTTCAAGTCCACGCGGACAGCTGGCGAAAGCTGGCCACATCTGCTCGGGCGATAGCTTGACGCTGTTTTTCAGTGACAGGCGACCTGACGTGGTGGGACGGTTCTGTGCATGCAAGCTGCCGGCATTGCCTGCAGGCGTGGCTCTACTGCCTGCGCCGGGACGCGAAGGGCGGTTGTTTGAATGGTTTGACATGGAGGCTGTGGTGGCGGTTGGAAGAGGTGGTCAGAACGGTTTGACCACGACCAGCACAATGGCCGCCGTCATCAGGATGACGGGTACTTCATTGAACCAGCGGTAGAACACATGCCCCCGGGTGTTGACCCCAGCCTCAAATTTTTTCAGCAGACGACCACACCCATGGTGATAGCCGAGAATCAGCAGCACGATGAGTAACTTGGCATGCATCCAGCCGTTGCCCGGTCCACGCCCCACTCCGTAGTGCAGCCAAAGCATCAGACCGAGCACCACGGCCGGCACAGACAGCAGGGTCATGAAGCGATAGAGCTTGCGCGCCATCAGCAGCAGCCGTTGCGTGGCAGCAGCCTCTGTTTCCATGGCGAGATTCACGTAGATGCGTGGCAGATAGAAAAGCCCCGCAAACCAGGCGGCTACGAACAGGATGTGAAATGCCTTGACCCACAACATGAGATGCAACTTTCTTTAATGATGGTTCGGCAAGAGGCCTTACCGCGCGGGCTTTTGCCGCAAGAGGCCTGTTGCGCGCATTGCGCAGCCAATGCCCCTGGCGCAAAAGCGTTTACTGTCTTACTTCGCCGTTGCCGAACACCACATACTTGAGGCTGGTCAGCCCCTCGAGTCCTACCGGTCCGCGCGCATGAAACTTGTCGGTTGAGATACCGATCTCTGCACCCAGGCCATATTCAAAACCGTCGGCAAAGCGGGTGGATGCGTTGATCATGACAGACGATGAGTCTACTTCGCGGATGAAACGCATGGCCCGCGAGTGATTTTCCGTGATGATGCTGTCAGTGTGCTGCGAACTGTACTGGTTGATGTGGGCAATGGCCGCCTCTACGTCCGGCACGATACGGATGGAGAGGATGGGCGCAAGATATTCTGTCTTCCAGTCTTCTTCGGTGGCTGCATGGATGCTGGCCAGTATGGCGCGTGTGGCATCGCAACCGCGCAGTTCAACGCCTTTGCTTTTGTAAATATCGGCCAGAGGCGGCAGCACCTTTGCTGCGATGCCTTCGGCCACCAGCAGTGTTTCCATGGTGTTGCAGGTG
>SXZD01000281.1 GCA_005788065.1 Burkholderiales bacterium | reverse complement strand
TGCGGCTATTGCCAGAGCGGTATGGTGCTGTCAGCCGTGGCTCTGCTGCGGCAAAACCCCAAACCTGCCAAGGCAGACATCGAAGCCTCGGTGACCAACCTGTGCCGCTGCGGAACCTATCCGCGCGTGATTGAGGCCATTGAAAAAGTGGCCGGCAGCGGAGGCAAGCCATGAGAAATTCCCGCCGCCAGTTTCTGCTGACCACCGCCGCCACAGGTGGCGCCCTGGTCTGCGGTATCAGTTTTGCCAACACCGGCACCGGCAGCCAAGCCGCGCGCAACAGTTTGCGGACAGCGCCTGCCATGGCGGTTCAGGGCAAGGACATCACCGCCGCGATTGAAATGAACGCATGGCTGCGCATCGGTGCGGATGGCACGGTGTGGCTGGCCATGCCGCGCTCGGAGATGGGACAGGGTGCGCACATCGGCCTGCGCATGCTGGTAGCCGAAGAACTGGGCTGCAAGCTGGAGAGCATCGAACTGGAAGACCCCGATGTGTCAGCCGAGTTTGCCAATCAGACAGTGCTGGCCGAAAGCGTACCTTTCCGGCCCGATGACGAAGGCATGGTGGCCAACACCGCCCGCTCTGTGATGCGGCGCACCGCCCGCCTGCTGAACATGCAGGTCACAGGCGGCAGTACGTCCATCATGGACGGCTGGAACGGCGTACATGGCATTGCAGCGGCCACCCGACAGCGACTGGAAAAGGCAGCCGCTGTGATGTGGGGTGTGGATGCAGACGAGGTCAACCTGACCGAAGGCGTCATCACGTCGACCAACGGACAACGCATGCCCATGACCGATGCATTGGTCAAAGCCCTGAGCGTCTCCGCGCCGTCCAACGTCCGTTTTCGGTCACCGGCCAACTATCGCTACATCGGTCAGAACCCGCCGCGGACAGACCTGCGTTCCAAAGTGGACGGCAGCGCGGTCTACGGTATCGATGTGCGTATCACCGGTCGTATCGTCGGCGTTCCCCTACTCTGCCCCACCATCGGCGGGTCGGTGAAACAGGTACTCAACCGCGACGCATTGCTGGCTCGCCCGGGCGTGCTTGACGTCATCGTCATGCCCACGCTGTCCACATCCGGCGGCGTACTCATACTGGCAAAAGGCTATTGGCCCGCTTTGCAGGCAGCACGGGCCGCGCAGGTAGAGTGGTTCATTCCGCCCCAGGCAGCGAATCTGGACACCCAGCGCATTTCCATGCAACTGCGCAATCTGGTGGATACCGGATCTGTGCACTGGACCTATCTGAAACGGGGCAACGCCGGCTGGTTCAAAGACGCGGCCACACCGGCGCAGGTGGAGGGACGTTATGAAGTGCCCTTCCTGGCCCACAGCACAATGGAGCCGATGAACGCCACCGCCCTGCTCAAGGACGGACGGCTCGAGGTCTGGGCCCCCACACAGGCACAAGGCCCGGCACGCGACAGGGCAGCCCAGGCGGCAGGCCTGTCGGCCAGCGCGGTTCGAATCAACACAACCTATCTTGGTGGCGCTTTCGGGCGTCGCCTGGAGACCGATTTCATCGCCATGGCAGCAATGGCCGCTGCCAAAATGCCCGGCACCCCGGTGCAGGTGATCTGGCCGCGCGAAGAAGACACCACCCACGACTACTATCGCCCGGCCGCTGCAGCCCGCATGCAGGCCCGGGTGGACAAAAAAGGACGCATCACGCACTGGCACCACCGCTGCGCCAACCCGTCGGTGTCGCATCAGGCTTTCCAGCGCGTGGGACTGCCGGGGCTGGGACCGGACAAGACCAACGCGGAAGGCGGCTTTGACAGCAACTACGCATTCGAAAACGCCTGCATGGACCATGTGCTGTTTGATGCCGGTGTGCCCGTCGGCTACTGGCGCAGCGTGGGGCATTCCTACAACGCGTTCTTTGTTGAAAGCTTCATGGACGAGCTGGCCGCTGCAGCTGGCATGGACCCGGTCACCTTCCGACTGAAAAACCTGCCCAAAGACAGCCGCGAGGCGCGCGTGCTCAAAACCGTGTGCGATATGGCGGGCTATCTGAGCTCGGATGGTGGCGCTATGGGTAGCGTCTCGGCCGAAGTGATCGCAGCGCCTGCAGCCGTTGCCACCGTGGTGGCCGGTGGCAAGGCGGGCAATGCTGCGTCGCCAGCGGGTTCGACATCCGGGAGCGCCAGTTCTGCAGGCAGCAACGGTCTGGCAGCCTATCTGTCTGCCGGCGCCGCATCCCGCCCAAACACGGCACTGGGTGTTGCCGTGCATGCGTCTTTCGGGTCTGTGGTGGCGATGATCGCTGAACTGCAGCGCACGCCCAAAGGTGCCAAGGTTGCGCGCATCTGGTGCGCGGCCGAATGCGGCTTGCCGGTCTACCCCGACGGCATCCGGCAGCAACTGGAAGGTGGCATCATTTTTGGTCTGACCGCTGCGCTGAAAAGCCGGGTCGACATCGATGCCGGTGCGGTTCGCCAGCGCAATTTCAACGACTATCCCCTGCTCAGTCTGGCCGAAACCCCCGCCATACAGGTGCGGGTATTGCCATCGGGCAATATGCCGGCCGGAGCGGGTGAAATCTCGGTTCCACCGGTGGCTCCGGCCATTGCCAACGCCCTGTTCCGGCTGACGGGCGACAGGCAGCGGGTTCTGCCCCTGCGATTGTGAGTGTTGAATTGTGAGCGTAAAAATCTGAAACCGTTAGCGGCTCGGCGAGGTATTAGTTCATATGGGTGAGGCGTGCGCGTCTCATTCATACCACCCTGATGCCAACCCGACTCGATCTACGGTTTTTGCCATGCCCATACGACTGCCCAAACCGCTGGAACCCATCACCGAAAACCTGCGCAACCGCAGCCGCACAGTCCTGCACGAAAAACTGGGCGTACGCCCGTTTGTGTTCAAGGTGCGACAGGCCGGACAGGCACAGTTGGTGCGCATCCGCACGCTGGGCGACTCGGTTGAGGCGGCCCGCATCCGCGTGCGCCAGATTCTGCCCAAAGCGGTGGAAATCCACGAAGCGGAAGACTGACAAACGTCACAAGTTGTAACGCGCCTGCATAAGATGTGACAATCCGGCCTCAGCCATTTGATGTCACCTCACGCCTCTGAGATCCAGCGCACATGTCACAACCAACACAACATCAACCTGCGTCCACGCACTCTGGTGGTCGCCTGTGGGCGCGCTGCTTGCCCGTCCTGCTGATGTGTGCATTGCCGTTTTCCCAAAACGTTCAGGCCGTCACGCTCAAGGGCAGTCATTCCTGCGAAGAGTGGCAAGAGATCCGGGTTGAGTCTGCCAGCGGCAAACAGGCGACAAGACTCAACGAAGTGACGGCAAAATACTGGATCATCGGCTATCTTTCAGCATTGGCCGGCGTACAGTCAGACAACCTGCGCAACGACCCCCTGAAAAAAACATCCAACGAGCAGATCTACGGCAGCATCGACAAATACTGCGCAGAAAACCCGGACAAGCAATTGCCTGACGCCATCGTGGCACTGTGGCTGGACATTGCCAAGTTCAAAAAAGCCAAACGCTAGGCCCACAATTCAGCCACTCGTCACTCGTCACTCGTCACCCGTCACCTAAACCACTCTGGGTGCCTGCCAGCCACCCAAGGCTTCCTCCAGCGCCACCGCCGCCGCAATAGTAAGGTGATCATTACCCTCATTGCCCACCACCTGCACCCCCGTGGGCAGGCCGGCCGCATTCAGCCCTGTCGGCACCGATGTAACAGGTAACGACATGGCATTGAAAATGGCGCAATTGACGAACTTGAACGGGGGAATCAGTGGCACATAATGCTTGGGCGCCGGCGTGGGGTACGGCACGGTGACCAGAATGCCGTCGTCGCCCAGCGCATCTCGCAAGCGCGCGCGCAAATCCAAGGCTTCTTTCACCAACCGTTCCTGCCGTCCCTTGAACACGCTGGGCACATGCTCCAGAAGGCTGAGACCCACCAGAGGCAGCGTATTGTCCGAGCGGAACATCGCAAGACGTACCAATTCGCGCAAGGGGTACAGCGGATTGCGCGACCCGAACAGATGGTCGGCGAACAGCTTCTCGCTGCCGGCAGAGGCCAGCATGGCCGACCACAGATCAAAGGCCTTCGCCATCAAAGGGAGGTCAATCGTCCGCAGACGGGCACCGCGCGCCTGCAGTGCTGCCACGGCACGGTCGGTCGCCTTCAGTTGGTCTGCATCCGGCTTCACGGCGCGCTCTTTGGCAAAGCGCAGCACATGCAGTTTGGAGATATCCACCTCGCCGACTGGCTTGAGCCTGTTCTGTGTCTTGCCCGCCATGATGCGGGCCAGAGGCTCCAGATCGGTGGCGCGCCGGCACATGGGCCCCGTGGACAGATACCGGTCGATCTCGCCGGTGGACTCGGGGAACTGACCCGCGTTGCTGATCAGGCCCGGCGAACATTTGTGCCCGAAAATGCCATTGAAAAACGACGGCATGCGGATACTTCCGCCCACGTCAGACCCGATACCGAAAGACACCGCACCGCTGCCCACAATAGCACCCTCGCCTCCCGACGACGCACCCACTGTGCGCGACGGGTCGTAAGGATTGCGCGAAAGACCGTACACCTTGTTGAAGCTCTCCATCCACATGCAGGCCTCGGAGATATTGGTCACACCCAGCACCACGGCCCCGGCCTTGCGCATGGCGGCAACAGTGGGGGCATCTTTTTCAATCTGGATACCGATCCGGTTGACCAGGCCCGCCGTATTGGGCATGCCCTTCATCTGTATGCTTTCTTTCACACTGCAGGGCACACCCAGCAAGGGCTGTTTGGCAGCCAGTTCGTCCAGTTTGCCGGCTTCCCGCGCCTTGGCAATCGCCCGGTCTGCCGCTTTGGCTTCCTTAAGGGCATCTTCATAGCGATCCTTGACGATGGCATTGATGACGGCATTGACCTGCCGGCAACGTTCAATGCTGCGGCCAACGGCCTGTTCGGATGTCATTTCGCCAGCGCGGATAGCCGCAGCAATGTCAAATGCGGATGCCTGAAAAATATCGGTCACTTCACTGTCTCCACGGTCTTGTATGTTTCTGATCGGGACCATGGTGCCAGCTCAATCAGCCCCATGGCCCAAAAGCCTTCAAATCGATTCGAGAATGGCCTTCGCAGCACGTTCGCCCGATCGCACGGCGCCTTCCATGTAGCCTGTCCAGTACCCGGCGCATTCGGTTCCCGCAAAGTGAATCGCACCCTGTGGTTGGGCATACGCTGCACCATGGGATGTGATCCACCCGGGCGGCGCCACCACCGTGGGCCCGCCTCCGCCCGTCCAGACATCGGTCGTCCAGTCCTGAACAATCCATTCAACAGGCGTCATGGCCTCAGCGCCGAAGCAGCGGGCAAACGCAGCCAAAGTCTGTTCCCGCTGCGCAGCCGCACTCATGTGCTTCCATTGCCGGGCGCCGTCGCCACCGATGAAACCCAGCAGCGCGCCCTGTTTCTGCTCGCCATCTGCTACAGGCGGCGAGATGTCGAAAATCGTCTTGATGATGCCGTGGTCCAGAACGGCCTGCCCGTTCAAGCCTTTGTCGCGCCAGAATGGCCGGTCGTAAATGGCCACACACTTGACGATGGCACCCATGGGCGGACACGGCTGCACCGCCAGTGCCGCAGCCGCATCGCCGACGGGCAAGAGATCGAGACGGGCCCGCATGGGAGGCGGTACCGCCACCACGGCCACCGGCGCGGTAAACACGCCTTGTGCGGTATGAAACTGCACGCCGCAAGCATTCTGCTCCACGCGCTGTACAGGGCAATTGAGACGGATGGGGGCGTCTGGCCCTTGCGTCCCGCCCAGTTCAGCTGCCATGGCCAGTGCAATACCCTGCGAGCCCTGAGCGAAACGGCTGTCCTGAGCGGCATTGCGGTCGTTGATAAGGCGCTCGAAGGTGCCCTTGTGCTTTTCATCGCCGGCACAGGCCACGTAATGCAGGGCATACAAAAACGAAATATCGCGTGCCTCCGCCCCCCAGATGGCCTCAAACGAAGCGGCCGCCAAGCGGATGCTCAGCGGGTTGCGGGCATTGCGCCGCAGCCATTCGGCCAGGGTCATGTTGTCCCAGTATTTTGCACGACGCGCCCTCCACGGCGCATCCACCGGGACTTGCCGTGACAGACGGTTCAATTGCAGGCTCAGCCACGCCAGATCCGGCAGCACGGTGTGTCGGGCGGCACACTGCCCAGCGGCAACACACCGAGAAATCGCGTGCCGTGCTCCTTGCGCTTGGCACCGGCCACATAGACATTTTTGCCATCGGTGGGTTGGGGCAACACGTCCACGCCGTACTCTGCAGCCAACTCGGCCATGCGGGTCTGCGTGGGGCCTATCCAAGCGCCTCCCCGGTCCAGATACACATCGCCATGCACCTCGGTATGCGACCTGCCGCCGACCCGGTCGCGCGCCTCCAGCACCAGTACCGACTTGCCTGCGCGCTTGAGGGCCCGTGCCGCCGAAAGCCCTGCCAACCCGGCACCCAGAACGATGACGTCCACCATGTTGCCGGTGGCTGCTGCCGTTTTTCCGGATGAAGATTCAGTTGCCATTTCCTGTACTCCTGCCGTGGGTCTGCAAGCTGCGCCGCTGAATTTGTCAGCCCCTGACAAAGACGGTCACCAAGGGGTCATCCCCCTCCTGCGCACTGCAATGCCCGTGCACGGATGCGTTGAAGGTAGCACCGTCAGGCAACAGATCCGCCGAATAAAAATGCTCGCCCGGCCCGAACACGCGACTGCTGCCATCCTGCAAACCGATGCGCATGCGGCCCTTCAGTATGAAAACCCATTGCGGGTAGGTGGTGACATGAAACGCGCTTTTGAAGCCCACCGGGCTTTGCCGAAGTTGGTAGCCCCCGGACGGAAACAGCGGCGAGAGTGCCGACATCGGCGTGCCTTCGGTCAAATCGACCGTTTCTTCCCGGAATGCGGCGTAGCCCGATTCCTGCGTGTAGAGGATCACCTTGGTGAACTGCGGCATGAAAACTCCGTGTTTGTGGCAGCGATTCAGCGATGATGCGCGCCGTCCGGGCGGCAATATTCAGATATCTGAATCCAAAATTGTAAATGGCGGGTAACACGTTCTGAAACATACAGAAGCACGGACGTTCGTGCAAATGTGTGAGCAATCTGGCAATACAGACAACCAGCATCACAGGGTGATACGCAAGGCACAGAACACAATAATCTTGCGGTGGAGGAGACAACTCAAAGGGGCCGCAGAGCCCCTTTCTTTTTTGATAAACCCCTTTGGATCCCGGACCCGGGCGCTCACGCAATCACGCCATTGGCCCTGAGCGCAGCGATGTCTGAGTCCGAATACCCATGGGCCCGCAGCACGTCGTCCGTATGCTGCCCCAACCGCGGTGCCGTGCTCCGTATGCTGCCCGGCGTGCGCGACAGAATGGGCACCACGCCCGGCATGTCCACCGTCAAGCCTGTCGGCGTCTGCGCGCTCTGTATCATGCCGCGCGCCCTGTAATGCGGGTCGGCTGCAATATCGGCCACTGAATAAATGCGCCCGCCCGGTACTTCGGCCTCGTCCAGCGCGGTCAGCACCTCGGCGATGGAGCGTGTTTGGGTGAACTCGCCAATGGCTGCGTCGATACGGTCGGCCTGCTTGGCCCGACCGTCGTTTTGCGCCAGATCAGGGTCGTCTGCCAAGTCCTGCCGGCCGATGCGCACCATCAGACGCTTGAAAATGCTGTCACCGTTGCCCGCCACCAGCACATAACCGTCGGTACACGGGTAGGCGTTACTCGGCGTGATGCCGGGCAGCGCACTGCCCGCTGCCTGCCGCACGGCACCAAACGCGCTGTATTCGGGCAAGAGGCTTTCCATGCAGTTGAACACCGCCTCATACAAAGCAACGTCTACCACCTGCCCCCGCCCACCGTTGCGGCTGCGTTCGTGCAGCGCACTCAAAATGCCGATGGTGGCGTGCAGGGCAGCCAGCGTGTCGCCAATGCTGACCCCCACGCGCACCGGCACCCTGCCCGGCTCAGCTGTCAGATGCCTCAAACCGCCCATGGCCTCGCCCACCACACCAAAACCGGGCGTATCGCGGTAAGGGCCGGTTTGGCCGAAGCCTGAGATGCGGCACATGATGAGCCCGGGATTGTCGGCCGAGAGTGACTCGTAGGACAGACCCCACTTTTCCATGGCGCCGGGGCGGAAGTTTTCAATGAGCACATCCGCATCTTTTGCCAGACGACGAACGATGTCGCGCCCCTGCGGTTCCCGCAGGTCGATGGCCACCGATTGCTTGTTGCGCGACTGCACGGCCCACCATACCGATGTGCCCTCATGCAGCATGCGCCATTTGCGCAGGGGGTCGCCACTACCGGGAGGCTCCACCTTGATGATGTCAGCCCCCATGTCGCCCAGCGTCTTGCCGGTAAACGGTCCGGCAATGAGTTGACCGAGTTCAATGACTTTGAGGCCAGCCAATGCGCCGGGGCTTGCGGGGAGAGGCTGGGAATGGAGGTCTGTGTTCATGTGGCACTCAGGCAATGTACGCGGGCTCTATCGATGACCGGAAGTTTATCAAGACTGCGGTACTTCTCTCTTGAGCTCGTAACTTGAATCATGAGCAGGATCATGCGTTAACTCAAACAAGCGGTTGTCGTGCCACCCGCTTTCGACGCTTGATCTCAAGGGCTGCACCCAAACCGGCAGACGCCACCAGCAGAGCAATCACAAACACGGACACCACTGCGTTCTGCACATTGCGACCCAGCGGAAACAGGAAATTCCATTTGTGCAGGAAGCTGAAACTGAAACGCTCAGGCTTGGCCGAGTCCATGGTTTTATCAGCCAGTACCGCGGTGGTGGTATCAACAAAAACCGTTGCGCTCACAGGCTCCGCATAATCAATCTGCCATACCGGCAGACGCTTGTTACGAAAATCGTAACCGGGTCCGAATCGGGTGACCAACTGCATGTTCTTGACCGTTTCAGCACCCTGACCGGTAAAGCGTTCACCCAAGTGCAAAGCCAGTTCCCTGTCACCGGACTCCCATACGCGGCCATCGTCTGCACGCAGATAAACCGCCGGCCCAGAGGGTGTCACGCCATCAAAACGTGCATTGCGGATCTCCGACGCGGTACCGGGCATCTTGGCATTTGATATCGTTTTTTGCGCACCCACTGACGCAGCAAGGGCAGCCTTTGGATCGAAGGCCAAACCCAATCGATACAACAACTCACCTGTCGGTCCCTGAACAAGCGAAAATGCATTGACCTTCATGCCCTCGGTCAACTGCTTCCAGTCCTTTTCAGGTGCAAACTGCGCCTGACGAATATCCAGTGGTGGCGACAGCGTGAGGTTGCGAACCGGCGTGTCCCACGCATTTTGCAACAGATGAAAAAGACCGCTGAACGAAAACAGGAACATCGGCACCACCATCACATATGCAGCTACCCGATGCCATCCTCGCAGGCCCGGTGCGCGCTGTGGCCGTCGAATTTTTACCAGCATGATCAAACCGGTAAGCGCCATCGACAGCAAGGACGCACACATCAAGCCCATCACCGCCACGCGCAACCCTTCGGCCTGCCGCGGCAACCAACTCCAGGTATGAAACCGCTGAAAAAACCGCTGCAACATCACCTTGTTGTCGTCTGTCACCGCCGCCAGTGCATTGGTTTCGGTGTACACGTAAGCGGTGAGTCCATCGGCCCTGTCGAATTCCACGCGATATACCGGCAAAAGCCGATTGACCGATGGGTACTCATCAGAAAATTCGGATACATGAACAACCCTGCGAACCGGTTCGTCAGGCAAATCCATGTAATGCTGCGCGACAAAAACAGCATGCACCGGGTCATGCTGAGTTAACTCTTCACCGCTGGACAAACGGAAGTACCGCCGGGGCACGTCCTGGGTTTCTGTCACCTGCAGCAGGTTTTCACTGGCTGAGACCACCACCCGAACCGCAGCGGCTTTTTCAATTCCCGCCTGCAGCAAAGTTTCGCGCATGGGCTTTACACCCTGCAAATTGACTGGCCGCGTGGGGGGTGCGAACACAGCCTGCTGAACGCCGAAAGTACTCATCAACGGATGCAGTAAGCCTGACAGCCCCCACATGAAGAGAGCAAGCACAGCGATGGAAGACAAGATACCGTGCAGACGGATGGCGGTTTTTCTCATGATGCATCAGGCTCCGAACGAATAACGCAGACCGATCAAAACGGTACGAGGTGCGCCAGGATTGAATGTCTGCCTGCCAAAACTGGTGCTGACAAATTCCGCATAACGTTTGTCAGCCAGATTGCGAACGGCCAGCCAACCCTCCCAAGGCCCCACCCGATGCGACAGACGTGCGTTGTACACCGTGTGGCCGCTGTACTGCTGCGTATTGGCCTCGTCAGTAAAGTACTGCGAGAGATACTGTGCATCTGCGGACAGGCGGGTTCGTTCCGTCACATCGTAGGCTGCAAATGCCGTGATGACCTGCTCAGGCGCATAACGCAAGCTGTTGCCCACACGCGAGGTGGTCACATTCACATTATTGCGTGGGGCAGAATCAAACGTCTGCTCGGTCAAGGCGGCGCTCAAGCCCAAGGTGGTGTTTGCAATTGCATAATTGCTCAGGCCGATCTCAATGCCCCTGTGACGGGAATCTGCATTGTAGTTCTGACTGGACTCGTTGGAATACGTCGCGTTTTCCAGCGTCAACTCGTAGATCGCCACATCCAGCGCTGTGCGGTGAGGCAACTGGGCAAGTCGTGCGCCGAGTTCAACCGTGCGCGATTTGCTGCGATCAATCTGCCCGAGCGAACTGCCGCCATACTTGGATGAGATCTCGGGCGGCGCAAAACCGGAGGAGGCATTTGCGTACAGGTTCACACCGCTAGTCGGGTTGTATACCAAACCCAGCTTCGGGCTGAATGCGCTGTAATCATTTTGCTGACTGGCAACACCAATCTGGTTCACGCCATCGCGCCCGATTGCATTTTGATTCGCATAGTCATAAGACACCCGGTCATAGCGCCCGCCAACCACCGCTATCCATTGCTCGGTGAGCGCCCATTCCAGTTGTCCATAAAGACCGCTGTTGCTGAACTTCACCGCATAATCACGGTAGCGGTCCAGCGGTCCGCTATAGTTGGTGTAGGGCCCCGTGGGCGAATACGTGAATGTATAACGCTGCTCCAGCGACTTCAGATGACCCTGGTCATACACCACACCCGCAATCCAGCGTGAATTGCCCTCGCCAAAAGCTTGACGGTGTTTCAATTCCACGCCGAGGGAATCAAAGGAAACATCACTGGTGCGACCGCAGCGGGTGCCCGTTCCTGTAGCACCATTGTTGGCAACGTTGTCCGAATTGACGCCAGCCAGCGGGGGTGCATTCGATGCATCACGCGAACATTGATTAAAATTGGGTCTGCTTGTCATCCCGGCAGGTACATCCAACCGAACATCCGTTGTTTGTAGAAACGTCGGAACCTGATTTGTCGTATTGTCCCGATAAAACACCGACGCTGTGGTCAAACCCTTTTCGCCGGTTTTACGTTCAAATACCGAACTCAGCCGTGTGGCTTTTACATCGCGGTTGGTGAAAGTCTGTGGCGAAGCACCGATCTGCCCTGCATCATACTGCGCCTTCGACAGGGTGCCGCCAGTTTCGGTGTACAGGTCGGACTGCGTCAGCACGGTTTTAAGCAAGCTGTCACCATCAATCCGGAAGTCGTGCCGCAGCGTATATGCCGTTTTATGCGCGTCGCTGTTCTGCGCAAACCCCTTGTTCTGATCGAACGCATATCCGGAGAATCGCAAACCATGACGCTCCTCCACCGTGCCCGAAAAATCAAAGTCAAGCCGCTTGTAACCCCGGTTACTCAACTGGGTGCCAAACGACCCCGTGAATTGTTTACTCGGCTCGCGCGTGAGGAAGTTCATCAATCCACCCGTGGCATAACTGCCATAAATGGAGGAAGCCGGTCCCTTGATGATCTCGATGTTGCCAATGCCATTGAGGTTCATCTCATAGACCTGGTTGTGGTTAAACAAACCGACCGGTCGAACGGGAATCCCGTCCTCCAGATACAGGTAAACGCCCTGCGTTGAGATGGGCTGACGGAAACTGGCCATGTGCTGCTCGGCACCGAGGTTATTGACTGTCACGCCGGGGGCGCGGTTGACCACGTCCCCGAAGAAAATCGGTTTCTCCTGTTCCAGCGTCTCACTGTCAATCTTGTGTAGGGTGGCCGGCGTATTGCGAAGCGGCGTGCCCTCTTTGCTGCCCGACACAACCACATCATCAAGTTTTTTGAAGGGGGCGGAATCCATCGTCACCGCCTCTGCGTGTGCAGGATTTACAAATACGGCACTTGTGGTGAATGCTGCGGAACATGCCCATGCGTTTGCAATGACAAGCGCAAACTTTGTCAATTCAGGTTTCATTTTTTCTCTGTTTGAAGCGATACCAGATTCAACTTCGTTTGCGTGATGTCACGGGCAAGCAGGCAATGTCCAGCCATGCTCACGGCGTATGCAGTTGCAAACGAAGTGCTTAAAGTCAAACAGAAAAATGAGGGGGGCCGTGACCGAATGGACGCGGCAAAACGTTGAGGCTTGTAGAGGGTTTTGATTGAGCCCTTTGTTCATGGCTCAGACGTTCAGCCCAAGATGCGTATGCCGGCGAAACGGGAATGGGAGGCGAGTCAAGTGCTGGCAGACAAGCTGCGCAATGATGCGCGTGCGCAGCGCCTCCGGCAGCATCATTGTCACCGGAGGAGGCCATATCGCTTCCTGGCAGACCCAAAAAGGAATTGTTTGCACCGGCACCTGACGACCGACTCTTCGCACCAGACGCTGAATAACTGCCGGGCGCTCCAAGGTGGGCAGAACCTACGCAGATATCGGCCATTGCATACAATTGTGCAATGGCCATGCGGGTTTGCATGCTGCCGGCTTGCGAGAATGTCAGCAACCATGCGAAAGCCAGAACCGCAGCCAAAACAGCAGAGCGCACCTGTCTGGCGGACCATTCAGAGAACAGTCCGCGACGCGATACTGCCCGCATGCGACCCAAGCCAGACTTCATGCGCCGCATTTTAGCAGATGGCTGTTAAACTCCAACCCGTCAACCACCACACACTGCAGTGCAAATGCAAACCTCCGTCAACAGGCCCTGCATGGCATGAAGAAGCCTTCAAAAATTGCCAAACAGGAAACAGCACCGGACCTGCATGCGCAGTTAGGCTTGCTGCCCGGCCAGTCGCTTGAGTTGCTAAAGGCGCTGCACATCCTGACGCGCGACGGAAAAATCAACCAGGACAGCCGGCGCAAACTCAAGCAGGTACGCCATCTCATCCAGTTGATTCAACCACTGCTCCAGGAACTTGCCACCGCGCATCCTGATCGGCACACGCAAACGGTGGTCGATCATGGTGCCGGCAAGTCTTATCTGGGTTTCATGCTCTACGATGCCTATGCAGCCAGCCAAGTGCCGAAGGGTGATGCGGTAGCCACGCAGAACAAAGGCAGCCATCAGCTCTCAGTCCACGGCGTTGAAAACCGCGAAGAACTGGTGCAACGCTCTGTTGAGTTAGCGAAGGCCTGCGGATTCACAGGCATGCACTTTCATGCACTGGATACACAGGACGCCTTGACCAGCGACGAATTTCCGGAGCACATTGATTTGGTCACCGCGCTGCACGCCTGCAACACCGCCACCGACGATGCCATCACATTCGGCCTTCATCGAAAATGCGATGCGTTTGCACTGGTACCCTGCTGTCAGGCCGAAGTGGCTGCAGCCATGCGACTGGGAAAGCAAGGCATGCTCTCGCAAACCCCGCTGTCTGAGTTGTGGCGCCATCCCATCCACACGCGCGAACTGGGCAGTCAACTGACCAACGTGTTGCGATGCTTGCGTTTGGAGGCGTCTGGATACGATGTCACGGTCACCGAACTGGTGGGCTGGGAACACGCGATGAAGAACGAGTTGATACTGGCGCGGCGGACGGGTAAGCCGCGTCATAGCGCTGCGAAGCGGCAGCGGGAGATACTTGCGACGTTCGGGCTGGAACTGCTGGCGGATCGATTTGCGGCGGTGGTGTAGTCGCAGGTTTTAGAAACTCGTCGTTGTGACGGCTGGTTCGCAGGCCGGTTCTAGTTTAGTGCGTCTTGGGTGTTCGTTGTCGCTCCGGCGGTTCTCACGCAAAAATTGCGCCCCTCAACGTTAGCATCCTCCGAGCCCCGACTTCGCGGGGCCTCGGTCCTCCGCGGATCAGTGATCCGCTGCGGAACGGGTGCCGCACGGTCGGGCGCAATTTTTCGGATGCGATCCGGCGGAGTCAACTTCCGAACACCCTTCTGACGCGAAGGCACTCCTTTGCGCTGCACTGCGGGCAGCCGCCAAAAGCCCCCTGGCAGCGCAAAACAGCGACCTCACATCAGCACATCATCTGCCCGCTCCACCGGCAGCGGCAGCATCAGCGTCTCCCACGCATTCATCCAGTACATCGTCACACCGTCCATACCGACTTTGCCGCGCAAGAAACGCTGCGTCGAATGCACATTGTCCAGCCAATACGGAAACGGCTTCAAAGGTTCATCCAGCCCCACCGTGAAGTCGTCCCAGTGTATGGGCACCACACACCGTGCCCCGACTGTCGTGACGGTCTCCAGCCAATAACTTTCCTTGTAGCGCGTCGGTTTGCGCCCCAGCGTGCCAACCCCCAGAAACACCGTATCGGCCAGCAAACCATCCAGCTTGCCCTGAATGTATCCCGCACTGCCCTGTACCAGCCAGCGTGTCGTCCTGCCGTCGGCCACATGTTCAAAATGCAGACTGAAACTGCCACCTTCCAGATATTTGGCTGCGTGCACCGGCGGCACCAGCGGTTGCGTCAGCATGCCACCATCATGCCCGTCATTCCACGGTGTCGGACTGTGCAGAGATTCGAGCATGCGTATGCGGAAGGGTCCGAATCGCATTGCATCGCCCGCCTGCGGCACTTCAATCCGGCTATCGTCCAGGCCCTGCCCCAGACCAATAAAACGTGTGCTTGCAGAGCCCGCCAACACAGCCCCCGTCAGCTTTGCCACCAGCGGAGCATCCATCGCATGATCGTAGTGCGAGTGTGCCGTCACCACCGCCAGCAACTTCAGCTTTCCATCCAGCAAACCCAGCCGCTGCAAAGCTGAACGAACGGCTGTTTCATCCGGCCCCACCCGCCCCAAAGCGGTTTTCAGAACACCCGGACGCGAGAAAAAACCATCCACCAAAATGGCAGATTCGCCATCATCAAACATCAGCGTGGATACACCAACAAAGGTCGCACGAACACCACTGGCAGGTTCGGGTATGTCGGCGAATTCACGCTGCGGCACTGGGGGTCTGACGTTCAGCCCCACCAAACCGGCCACCAGCACACCCATCAAAATCAGCCACAAGATGATGCGCGCATGCTTCATCATTCCACACCCTTCCTGCCGGCGTTGAAGTCGTCCTTCGGTTCGTCCTTCGGTTCGTCCTGCGGTTCGTCCTGCGGTTCGTTCTTCGGTTCGCCCGTCTGCTCCGCTTGCTTCCCGAATCTGACGATCCGCATCTGTCCGCTGCGCATCTCAACGCCCCACTCGTCCGCTACCTGGCGAACACCACCCTGCGGACGCAGCAACTGTTCACGCAACTGCAATGTCCGTGCTTCATTCAGACGCAGGCCTTCGCCAGCCAGCCAATACCGCAGCAAGCGCACCTGCTCGCGTTCATTGAACTGCGACCATACCGTGCGCGACAGACACAAAGGCGCCACTTCGCACTGCTGCATCAGACGCTGAGCCTGATCGTCCCACTCATCCCGCGCATCCGCCATCTGCCGGGACAGACGCAACAGCGATGCATCCACTTGCGGAAAATGCTCACGTATCAGCGGCAGTGCTTGCCTGCGTATCCAGTTGCGGCGCAGCCGCACATCGTCATTGGTCGGATCATCAAACCATTCCCAACCCATCTGTAACGCTTGTGCCGCAATATCATCGCGCCCCATCTGCAGGAACGGACGGGCAAGCCAGACAGTCCGCTCGCCCGGTACCGGCAGGGGCGACAGTGGCAACATGCCCGCCAACCCCTCCAACCCTGACCCGCGGAACAGCGTAATCAAAACCGTCTCGAGTTGATCGTCGCGATGATGCGCAGTCAGCACCACAGCAGGCCTATCCGACGTGCTTGCTCTCACATGTTGCGCAATCGCTTCATAGCGCGCCTGCCGCGCCTGAGCTTCGATACTGTCGCCGCCCCTGCACTGCACATCTGCATGCAGTACGTCCAGCGCCACGCCGTGACGTGCGCACATACGCTCGCAATGCGCCTGCATGTCAGCGGCGGCCGCCTGCAAATGATGGTTGACGTGGATGGCGCGAACGGAGATACCCAGTTCGACACTGGCCATCAACAGCGCAGTTGAATCAAGCCCGCCGCTGTAGGCAATGAACCAGGGAAGCGCAGCCAGCAGGTCAGGCGGCATCTGCCTGCGAAACTCGCCGAGGCTGACCACACAGTCTGCCTGCCCGCTTGGGGCAGACATGCCATGAGCAGAACGCGATGGACCGGACATGCCACCACCCTCGCCGTTAGCGGCCGGCCGTTCAGGCCACCTTGTACTTGCCGTAGCTGAGCGTCTTTTTGTGGCGCACGCTCAGCAGTTGTTCGACCGACAGTTTGCTCAACCGGCCGATCTCCCGCACCAGAATGGTTTTGAGGGCCGCCGCCATCTGTTCGGGGTTGCGGTGCGCACCACCGAGCGGCTCGCTGACAATTTCGTCAATCAGACCCAGCGATTTCAAACGGCCTGCTGTGATGCCCAGCGCCTGCGCCGCATCGGGTGCGCGTTCTGCGGAACGCCACAAAATCGATGCGCATCCCTCCGGCGAGATGACCGAGTACGTCGAGTGCTGCAGCATGAGAATGCGGTCAGCCACTGCCAGTGCCAATGCACCGCCTGAACCGCCCTCACCGATAATCACAGCGACAATCGGCACCTTCAGTTGCGCCATTTCAAGCAGGTTGCGACCGATGGCCTCGGACTGTCCCCGTTCCTCTGCATCAATGCCCGGATAGGCACCCGGTGTATCGATCAGCGTAACGATGGGCAAGCCGAATTTTTCTGCGGTCTTCATGAGG
>SXZD01000280.1 GCA_005788065.1 Burkholderiales bacterium | reverse complement strand
GTCTGCGTGGTGCACGCCGTCGCAAGCAGTTCTCCAAGCGCTGATCGGTTTTCAAACCTACAGTCTGGACGAAAAAGCCACCCTGCGGGGTGGTTTTTTCTTTGTAGTCATGTTCATTGGTTCAATGGTTCATTGTCGGCCGTCATATGTCCCGCATCTGTCATGTAAACCGGGCACACTGATAGCGACTTTACACGCGAGAGTTTTCACATGATACGCATTGGCATCGTTGGCGGTACGGGGTACACCGGTGTTGAACTGCTGCGTCTTCTGGCGCAGCACCCGGAGGCGGAACTGAAAGTCATCACCTCCCGGAAAGAAGCGGGCATGCCGGTGGCCGACATGTATCCATCATTGCGCCGCCGCGTGAACATCGCGTTCACAGAGCCCGATACCAACGCACTCAAACAATGCGACGCTGTATTCTTTGCCACACCCCATGGCGTTGCCATGGCACAGGCCCGGGAACTGTTGGAGGCTGGAGTAAAAGTCATCGACCTTGCCGCCGATTTTCGCCTCAAAGACCCCGAAGAGTTCGCGCGCTGGTATGCCATGCCCCACAGCTGCACCGACCTGCTGCAAGAAGCGGTGTACGGCCTGGCAGAAGTCAACCGCGAAGCCATCCGCAGCGCACGCCTGGTGGGTCTGGCAGGTTGCTATCCCACCGCGGTTCAACTGGGTCTCAAACCCCTGCTCTCTGGCAAGCCGCTGATCGACGAAAACCACATCATCGCCGACTGCAAATCCGGTGTTTCCGGCGCAGGGCGCAAGGCAGAAGTACACACGCTGCTGGCTGAGGCCGGTGACAACTTCAAAGCCTACGGTATCGGCGGCCACCGCCACCTGCCCGAAATTCGGCAAGGCCTGCAGGCCATTTCAGGGCGCCCCATCGGATTGACCTTCGTGCCCCACCTCACCCCCATGATTCGCGGCATTCTGGCCACCTTGTATGTTCGCCTGCTGCCCGATGCACAGGGCATCGACTTTCAGGCGTTGTATGAGCAGCACTATGCCAACGAACCTTTCATTGATGTCATGCCAGCCGGCTCATCCCCCGAAACGCGCAGCGTCCGGGCATCCAACCAGGTGCGCATCGCCGTGCACCGCCCGCAGGGCGGAGATACGCTGGTGGTGCTCTCGGCCATCGACAACTTGGTAAAGGGTGCATCAGGACAGGCCGTTCAGACACTGAACCTCATGTTCGGCCTGCCTGAGACCACCGGTCTGACACATATTCCGGTTTTGCCGTGACGCAGGTTCCGCTTTGTCCACCTTTTCCGGTTGATCACGCGCCGGCGCTTGGGTAACAAAACAATGGATTTGAACCCGCTTTGCGGGTTTACCCGGTTATTGCGCAGTTCTGCAGACACTTGCAGGCGCACAATAACGGAGTAAAATAATCAGGTATTCGGGTCGAAAAGGTTCGGGTTCACGCATTGGCGCTCTCAATGCAGCCAAGCCGACTCCCAGTCATGCAGCCCCGTCAATTCAACTTCAGCAGAAAGCAATGCCATGAACGCAGTCACCGAAATGCCAGCACCCCTTCTCTTTACCGACTCAGCAGCGGCCAAGGTGGCTGACCTGATCGCTGAAGAAGGCAACCCCGAACTGAAACTGCGTGTATTTGTGCAGGGCGGCGGCTGCTCAGGCTTCCAGTACGGTTTCACTTTCGATGAAGCAGTCAACGAGGATGACACTACCATGCAAAAAGGCGGCGTAACGCTGCTGATTGACGCCATGAGCTACCAGTACTTGGTCGGTGCCGAGATCGATTACAAAGAAGACATCAACGGTTCGCAGTTCGTCATCAAGAACCCCAACGCAACCACCACCTGCGGTTGCGGTTCTTCATTCTCGGTATAAACATCAACGGCAGCTCAAGCGGCTGCCGTCTCGATCGCATCACACGCCGTGATGCTGGCAGTCAAGGCATCACGCAAGCCGGACGGCGCAAACGGATCAAACACCTGCCTGTCCGGCAGTGAACGTAACCAGGTCAGTTGCCGCTTGGCCAACTGACGTGTGGCAAATATTCCCCGATCCAGCAATTCACTTTCGGGTAACTGCCCTTCCAGCATCTCCCACACCTGTCGATAGCCCACGCAACGCATGGACGGCAAACCCGCATGCAGGGTCCAGCGCCGCCGCAAACCTTCAACCTCTGCAACAAAGCCCGCTTTGAGCATATCGGCAAAACGCTGTGCGATCCGTGCGTGCAACTGGGAGCGGTCTTCAGGCTCGAGACTGACGACGGCCAACTGAACCAAGGGCTCGTCGCCACGCTGATGAAATGAAGACAAGGGGCGACCCGTGAGCTCGTACACCTCAAGCGCCCGTTGTATGCGCTGCGAATCGCGCGGCGGGAGACGGGCCGCTGTCACGGCATCAACCTGCGCCAACTCTGCGTGGAGAGCAGGCCATCCCAGACGCGCTGCGCGCTCCTCAATCCGCAACCGGATATCGGCGTTGGCAGCAGGCAAATCATCGAGACCGGCCACCAATGCCTTGTGATACATCATCGTGCCACCAACCAGAACAGGCACCGAACCACGCGCGGCAATCTCCTGCATCAGACGCCGCGTGTCCTGCGCAAAGTCAGCTGCACTGTAGGATTCGTCGGGATTGCGGATATCGATCAGATGATGAGCCACTGTTGCCTGTTCGACCGATGTCGGTTTTGCGGTTCCGATATCCATTTCGCGGTACACCAGGGCAGAGTCGATGCTGATGACTTCGATGCGCTTGTGCTGAGCCAACTGCAGCGCCAAGGCTGTCTTGCCGGATGCTGTCGGACCAAAAATGGCGAGCGCCTGCGGTGCCGGCACCTTTATTGTCCCCGCATGAACCAGGCGTCCATTTCGCGCAGACTGAAATGTCGCCACGTGGGTCTGCCGTGATTGCATTGGTCAGACCTCTCGGTCTGTTCCATCTGCCGCAGCAGCGCATTCATTTCAGGAATCGTCAACCGGCGATTGGCCCGCACCGCGCGGTGGCAGGCCATGCTGGCCAGCCATTCGTTGCGGTGCTGTTCAAACACCCGGGCAAAACCGAAACGCGCACGGTCTTCCAGCCAGCGCTGCAGCAGCGGAACGAGATCATGCTCTGACAAACCCACCGGAATGGCTCTCACCGCCACTTCAGTTTCGGACAGAACGCTGAGTTCAAAGCCCATGCGCGACCATTCATCGGCCGACTCGCCGATGCCCTCCATCAGGCGGGGGTCGACCGACACGCGCAAGGGTACCAACAATCGCTGCGATTCCATCACATTACGACCATCCCACGCCTGCTTGAAACGCTCATAGAGAATGCGCTCATGCGCAGCATGCATGTCCACCACGATCAGACCGTCTTCACGCTGCGCCAAAATGTAGATACCGTGCACCTGCGCGATGGCTTCGCCCAGATAGGTCGCAGACGGCATGGTTACCCTATTGGCAGCATCTAGAACTGCGGCATCGGAAAGTACCTGTGCAACATTGCCCTGCACAGCACTGCCCTGCACAGCACTGCCCTGCATGGCACCGCCCTGCTCCACCGGCGCAACGGGTGTCTGTGCAAAAATCGGCGGCGCGGAAAACGCGGTCAGAAACTCACGCAGACCTGACTCGCCAGGCCGGCGCAAAGGGGTATCAGGGTACGGCAGAGACAGGCTTGCCTGCATCGCATCCGTTGACAGCCCCACCCTGGGCACATCGGCCGGCAGGGCCGCAAAACCCACAGATGCCGGGTCTGCCGCAGCCCGGCTTCCTGCCAATTGCTGACCCAGACCACGGCGTACAAATTCATGGATGCCGCGCGAATCGCGAAACCGCACTTCGGTTTTGGCGGGATGCACGTTAACATCCACCGCCTGCGACGGCAGCGTCAAAAACAGTGCATAAACCGGAAAGCGGTCGCGGTGCAGCACATCTTCATAGGCCGTCCGTATGGCATGCGACAGCAGCTTGTCGCGCACAAATCGGCCATTGACATACAGGAACTGGGCATCAGCCCGCGCACGCGCCTCACCGGGCTCACCCAGCACGCCCCACAGGCGCAGATCACCCGCCACCAAATCCACCACACGACCTGTTTCAGCCAGACCATCCGGCAATACCTGCGCCACCCGCTGCAGCCACGGACCGGGCGTCAGGCGGCGCACCGCCTTGCCGTCGCGAAACAGTTGAAACCCGACATCCGGATGCGACATGGCCACGCGCTCCCACGCATCGGCGCAATGCCCGAACTCGGTTGAATCTGATTTGAGAAACTTGCGGCGTGCCGGCGTATTGAAATACAGGCTGCGTACGTCCACCGTCGTGCCCACGGGCCCCGCCGCAGGCGATGTGTTCCACCCTGCGCCTGCATTGCTGATGACCCACGCACTGTCCTGATTCGCCGTGCGGCTTTGCAGGCTGAACTCGGAAACCGCGGCAATCGATGCCAATGCTTCGCCCCGGAATCCCAGCGTACCCACCGCTTCAAGTTCGTCGAGACTGGCGATCTTGCTGGTGGCATGCCGCATGACGGCCAACTCCAGCTCGTCGCGCACGATGCCGCCACCATTGTCGGTCACGCAGATGCGCTGAACCCCACCACCGTCCAGGCGCAGCGTGACCTCGGTCGCTCCGGCGTCCAGTGCGTTTTCCAGCAATTCTTTGACCGCAGCGGCCGGACGGTCAACGACCTCGCCTGCTGCGATCTGGCTGATCAGAAGATCGGGAAGTGCTTGGATGGAACGGCGCGATTCGGACATGCCGCCATTATAGGCGCAAGCCCGCCCCTGCTTTCTGGAAGTAGCGCTGTATGCCGGTCACAATCGCCTTGGCCAACTGCTCCTGATAGGCCTCATCGGCCAGACGCCGCTCTTCTTCCGGGTTGCTGATGAAGGCGGTTTCGATGAGGATGGACGGGATATCCGGCGCTTTCAGAACAGCAAACCCCGCCTGCTCAACCTGAGCCTTGTGCAAGTGCGCGATGCTGCCGAGTTCCTGCAGCACGGCCTTGCCTACCTTGAGGCTGTCCGAGATCTGCGCCGTGGTGGACAGATCGAACAGCACTCGGGCCAATTGCGCATCCTGCGTGCGCACGTTGACGCCACCGATCAAGTCGGCCGCGTTCTGGTTGTCTGCCAGCCAGCGTGCGGCCACAGAACTGGCCCCGCGCTCGGACAGCGCAAATACGGAAGAACCCCGCGCCTCGGGCTTGATGAACGCGTCGGCATGGATGGACACCATCAGGTCTGCCCGGGCCCGGCGCGCTTTCTCGACGCGCTGGTTGAGCGGCACAAAATAGTCACCGTCCCGCGTCAGAACGGCTCGCATGCCGGGGATGGCATCGATGCGCGATTTGAGTCGCCGGGCAATGTCCAGCACGACCCGCTTTTCCTGGGTACCACCGGCACCGATGGCACCCGGGTCTTCGCCGCCGTGACCGGGGTCCAGCGCGATGACCACGGGGCGTCTGCCAGCGCCAGAGGGTGACGCGTTGCCCTGTAGATTAAGGTCGTCCGCAGGCGTGCTGCCCGGCGTTTTGCCAGAAGATGCGTTTGCAGAGGGTGAGCCGGCACGACCAGCGCCATCATTGCCCATGCGGGGATCGGCGCGACCTTCCGCCTTGCTTTCTGTTTTGCCATTGAGCAACTCGTTGGCGCGGCGACCGCTGTCAGTGCCCGAGGACTGCCCGGGGCCCGGTACCACCATACGTTCGTCCAGCAGGCCTGCGATGGGGTCTGGCAGAGGGGTGACCGGAAACAGGTCCAGCACCAACCGGTGCTGATAGTCCGCCACGGGCCCCAGCTCGAACATCTGGGGATTGACCGCCACTTTCAGGTCGAACACCAGACGCACCACGCGCGGCTTGTTCTGTGCAACCCGGACAGCAGCGATATAGGGGTCGTTGGGAATGACCTTGCCGACCAATTCACGCAGGGCTGCATTCAGATCCACCCCCTCAATATCCACCACCAGACGGTCGGGACCTGTGACCAGAAACTGGGAAAACTTCAGGCCGCTGTTGTGCTCGAGCGTGACGCGGGTGTACTCAGCCGCAGGCCATACCCTCACGGCGACAATGTCGCCCACCGGCTGGTTGCCAGCCAGGCTGACCACCGGCAGACACAGCAGCGTTGCTGCGGACAGCAGGATGCCCCGGCGGACGGCCGATATTTTCAGGCGGGCTGAGTCGGGAGATTGTGCTTCCATGCTGCTAGACAAACCTGACCTTCCGGTGTGGACGCGAACGCCCGAAAATGCCGCCCCTGCGGCGCATAATCGATCTGCAGGGTGATATCGGGATGGGGCAGCAGGTCGCCAGCTTTTTCAGGCCATTCGATCATTGCCACACTGCCCGCACCGAACATCTCGTCAAACCCGGCGCCTGTCCATTCGTCGGGATCGAAGAATCGATACAAATCAAAGTGATAAAAGTATAAATTCGAAAGGGGGTAAAGTTCAACCAGCGTATACGTCGGGCTGCGAACCGGCCCCTGAATGCCGCCTGCGCGCAACACCTGCCGCACGAACGCGGTTTTGCCCGCCCCGACAGGCCCCTGCAGATGGAACACCAACCCGCCGGTCAGCGCCGGCCACAGGGCATGCGCCAACGAGCACAGTGCCGCCTCATCGGGCAGCACGCAGTCAATGCCGTCGGAGTTGGTATCATCGGATGTGATGGACATGGATACTGTTTCCTGGGAGACCCTGCAGACACTGGCACGCAAACGCGGCCTGTGCGCCATTGGCGTGGCCGACACCGACCTGCGGCAACAGCGCGCAACGCTGGACCGGTGGCTGGCGGCGGGCTGCCATGGCGACATGGATTATATGATGCGCCACCGCGAACTGCGGGGCGACCCTGCGCAGATCGTGCCCGGCTGCCTGCGGGTCATCACGGTCAGACTCGATTATCTTCCCGCGGGCACCGGACAAGACGTCTGGCGCGAGTCTGCATGGCGCGATATCCATTCGCCCAGCGTTGGCTACATCAGCCTGTATGCGCGGGGCCGCGACTATCACAAAGTACTGCGACAACGCCTTCAGGGTCTCTCTGAAGATATTGCCGCACTGATCGGCCCCTTCGGTCACCGGGTCTTTGTCGATTCAGGCCCTGTACTGGAGGTGGCGCTGGCAGCCAAGGCCGGGCTGGGCTGGCAGGGAAAACACACGCTGCTGCTCAACCGCGATGCGGGATCGATGTTTTTTCTGGGCGAGATACTGACCGACCATCCGTTTGAAACGAACGCTTCGACCGGTAGTCATTGTGGCACCTGCACAGCCT
>SXZD01000279.1 GCA_005788065.1 Burkholderiales bacterium | reverse complement strand
CCACGCCCGGGTACTGAACCTTGACGACAACCCTCTCGCCAGTGGCGCGCAGGGTGGCGACATGTGCCTGCCCCAGCGATGCAGCACCGATGGCATGGGGGTCGATGTCCAGTTCATTGACACGGTCACCCAGCACCTCACGCAATTGAGCCTGAACCAGTGGCCATGCCACGGGTTGCGAGCTGTCCTGCAGGGTGGAGAGCACATCAATGGCCTCGGGCGGCAAAAAATATTGTCCGTAAAGCGACAGCATCTGCCCGGCCTTCATGATGCTGCCCTTAAGTTGTCCCAGTTCCTGCACCAGTACCTGCGCCCGTTCGGTATAGAACTGGCGGTTGGCCTCTTCACGGTCATCGCGTGACCGGAACAGGTTGCCCACTGTGTGCAGGGCAATGCGGGCGCCGGCATCAACGCCCATCTTCGTGATGGCGAGGTTGCGGTCAAACGGTCGGGTTTTCAGCGTCTCCAGTGGTGCCTGACCCCCAGTGTCTGTTTTGCGCCCTTCGCCCGAATGTTTTTTGCTCATGGCAGGTCGTCCGGTCAGCGCGATTCCACATGACAGGCGCGGGCGAAATCTGCCATGCGCTGCAACGCCGTCTGGGCAGAACGCAGGAAAGGTGCCTGTGAATGAAACACGTGCCAGCGGTCTTCATAGACCTCGGTCCGGATGGCCACACCACATTTGCTTGCGTGTTCATGCAGGCGCAGCGAATCACTCAGCAGCACTTCTTCGTCGCCGACCTGTACCAGCATGGGCGGCAGGCCATTGAGCGGGTTGCGCAGCGGGTTGTGGCTGCTGTCATGCTCCGGGAATTGGTAACGGGCAGCGCAATCAAAAATCCATTCCTGGCCGAGTACCGGGTCGATCTCTTTCTTGGTGTGTATGGTCTCGCCGGTGTATTGGCCATCGGCCAGCGGTGAGATCAACATCAAACCGGCCGGTAGCGGCTGCCGTGCGTGTTTGATGCGCACAGCGGCCGCCAGCGTCAGCATCCCGCCGGCCGAGTCGCCTGCAATCAGCAGTTCACGACCCACGTATCCTCTTGCCAGCATGGCGGAATAGACCGTGATGACGTCGGCGATGCCGTTGGGAAACGGATGCTCCGGGGCCAGCGCATAGTCGGGCACCCAGATGTCAAAGCCGGTCATGGCGGCCAGACGCGTTGTGATGGAGCGGTGCGTCTTGGGGTTGCCCACACAGAAAGCGCCGCCATGCAGATACAGGATGGCGCCTTTGGACCGCTGCTTGAGCGGGCGGACAATCTCCACGGCCACACCCTGCACCATGCAGCGCTCGATGGCCACGCCGCCCACACTGGGCATGCTGCTGGCCAGCAGGTTGATGATCTTGCGTTGCGCGCGGACATTGAGCCGCGGGTGCATGAGGCGTTTGAAGGTCTGGCGCAGGATGTTGCGCATCAGACGTGCCATGGTCGCCTCAAAGGCGGTTTCACGGTTGGGGATCTGAACCAGCGAGAAGAAACTCGGTACTGTTTTCAGGCTTTTGCGTTGCGCGATTTCATTCATGGGACGGTTTGCCGCAAAATGTTGAGTGCCACAGACGGGCAATGTACACAAAAACCCCTAGAGAACCAATTCAAATCTGAACTGCCGCGCACCATGGATCCCACAGAAAACACACCAGACGATGCGCTGACCCCGCAGCAGGCCGAGCAATTGGCTCATGTGCTGTCGCAGCATTCTGACTATCGGATACTTCGCCGACTCAATCTGGACGGTCGCCTCGTACACCTGCAGGAAGGTGTCAGGGTGGCCATCATCGACACGGAGACCACCGGCGTGGATGCCAATCAGGATGCCATCATCGAACTGGGCATCCTGGTGGTCATGGTGGATCCCGCAACGGGGCAGGCCGGTCAGATGGTAGATCGATTCAGTGAACTCGAAGACCCCGGCTTCCCTATCCCCCCGGCCAGCACCGAAGTACATGGCATCACCGATGACATGGTCAAGGGCAGGGCCTTTGATGCGGCGCAGGTGGCGCAGGTGCTCAAGGGCGTGCATCTGGTGGTGGCACACAATGCCGGGTTTGATCGCGCGTTTCTGGAAAGGCGCTTCGAGTTCATGCAGGACATGCCATTTGCCTGCAGCTACCGTGAGATTGACTGGCGCGCGGAGGGTTATGGCTCGGCGGCGCTGGAGTTTCTTGTCTACCGTATGGGCTGTTTTTATGACGGTCACCGCGCCATCCATGACTGTGAGGCCTTGCTGGGTTTGTTGGCTGAGCCACTGAAAGAGACGGGCCGCATGCCGTTTGCCGTGCTGTTTGAACGGGCCAATGAGCCTGAGTACGTCATTCATGCGCTCAAGTCCGCCATCGAGACCAAGGATGTGCTGAAAGCCCGCGGGTTCCGATGGTCCGGTGATGAGCGGGTCTGGAAGATCAGCGTTCAGGGTGAACTGCAGGGTCGCGAAATGATCGAGTGGCTCAAAAAAGAGGTCTATCGCGTGCAGCCCGATCAGAAAGTGATGCTCGGATTCGAGAAACGAGGGCCGCAACGCAAATATTCACGACTGCCGGTCAAGGTTTCTATTAAAGAGGTTTAAGCGGACCTAAATAAGTTTCAAAGTCTGTTGGCAAAAGCGTCTTTATTTGTCACTATCGCTCGACGGCAATCCGTATCCATTAAAAAAGTTTGCGCAGCTGAATCTGATTTCGCTCTTCGACAGTACAAGAGCGGTGCAGGAACGAAGCGCAGCAAGCTGGTGGGAGCCGGATTGCGAAAGAACAAATAACAAGGGTGAAGCATGGAGACACATATGCACGCCACAGCATTGCCGGTCGCAAAGACGACCCTGGGCGCCAACCGCATTCGCGGTCTGGCTCGTTTCAAGACCCTGCTGGCGACCGCCTGCTTTGGATTGATGTCAGCGGCGCAGGCCGGGGACTTCAGTTTCAGCAACGGCATTGAAGGACGCTTTTCAATGACGGCGTCAACCGGTACAGCGGTCCGGACAGCCGATGCACAGCGCGACCTGATTGGTCCGAACAACTTTTTCCAGGGCGATCAGCGCGGCTTGGGTGGATCCAACACCACAGACGACGGCAACAAGAACTTCCGCAAGGGTGATTCTTTCTCCACCACAGCCAAGGTGCTGGCTGAGATGAACCTGCGCAAGGACGACACGCAGTTTTTTGTTCGCGTCAAAGCCCTGCGTGACATGAGTCTGACCAGCAATACGGTGCCGCACGGCAGTACGGCCAACCAGTACCGCCCCAATACCAAGCTGCCTGACCAGGGGTTTGAAGAGCCGCTGTCGCAGTTTTCCAGTGCAAAAGTGCTGGATGCGTATGTGTCACAAGACTTCGAGATTGTCGGTGGTCGCCGTGCGCTGGTGAAGGTGGGCAACCAAGCGGTGAACTGGGGCGAAGCCCTGTTTGTGCTGGGTGGTATCAACCAGTTCGGTCGACTGGATGCGGTATCTGCCCGTCGTCCGGATGTGCAATTGAAAGAGATCTTCTCGCCCATTCCGCAGATCACGGCCAACGTGGGTATTGCGGATGGTCTGAGCGTCGAGGCCTTTTACCAGTTGAAGCACAAGACCGTGATCGTGGATGGTTGCGGTACGTATTTCTCGCCGTCAGACCTGTTGAACTGTAACCAGCAAGAGGGCTTGCTGGGGGCGGGTCAAATCAAGCTGAACGGCAATCCGTTGATCGACTACAATTGCAATACCGATCAAGCTTTATACGATGGGGCGTCCCCTTGTAATAACGGCGGTGGATTGAATACTGCTACTGGGGTTGTCACGACAACGGCATTAGGTAGCCAAAACTTTCGTCTGGCGCAGTTACCCAATCGCAAGGCAAAAGATGGTGGGCAGTTTGGATTGTCTTCGCGCTACTTCTCAAACAAGCTCGGGACCGAATTCGGCTTCTACTATGTTCACTACAACCAGCGGCTTCCGATACTGGGTTTGACCAGCGACACCCGTTTCCATCGCGATATTCCGAACTCGTTCTGGAGTTCGACGAACCCCGCGCACAGTCAACTGAATCTTTTGACTCCGATTTCCTACTTTTTTGACTACTCTGCCGAAAAGATCAAGGTCATCGGCATGAGTGCGGCAACTGAGATCGGCGGATTTTCACTCTTCGGTGAGATGTCTCGTACTAGCGATTATCCCGTTGCATACAACTCTGTCGACTTTGTTCGGGGGGTTGCCACTGGCGCCGGTCCTTTGGGCGCTCTGCGTGACACCATGCGGAACAAGGGTCTGATCAACGGCTACGAACTGCGTGACAAGACGCAGGTGCAAGTCTCCACCATCCGCAGCTTTCCGCGCATCATGGGAGCTGAGAGTCTGACTTTGATCGCTGAAGCGGGTTACCAGAAATGGGACAACATCAGCGCTGATGCAAGCCAAGGCGTACGCTTCGGTCGCGCCGTTGTCTATGGCTATGGCGATCATTCGACTCAATCCGGTGCCGACGGGGGCAATCCGAACGCCAACTTCACCGAAGCCAAAGGCTACGCAACCCCTACCGCCTACGGTTACCGCGCCTTGTTCCAGCTCAGCTACCCCAACCTGGTGGCGGGTATCAACTTCCGTCCGCGCTTCTTCTTCTCGCATGACGTGAAGGGCTATTCGGCCGATGGCGTGTTCATCGAAGACCGCAAGGCGGTTGGCCTGAGTCTGCGCGGCGAATATGCAAGCAAGTATTTCGGCGAAATCGGATACAACAAATTTGACCGCAAGGCCAAATACGATCCGTTCCGCGATCACGACTTTGCCACCATGGTGTTTGGCGCCAATTTCTGACGGTACCGTTGTGTGTACCACAGCAACAAAGGGAGAGAGTGCATGAGAGTGAACTTCAGGGGGCGAGTACTGGCCCTCGGTGTGGCCCTGGCGGCCGCTGGACTGACAACGCCGGTACTAGCAGGCACATCGGCTGCTGACGTAGCCCGTCTGGGTACTGACCTGACACCCACCGGCGCAGAAAAAGCCGGTAACGGGCAGGCTGCAAAAGAAGCGGCCATTCCTGCATGGGATGGCGGCCTGAACAAGGCGCCCGCCGGCTTTGATCCATCCAAAGGGTATGTGGATCCGTTCGCCGCTGACAAGCCGCTCTACACCATCACCGGCGCCAACGCTGCGCAGTACAAGGACAAGCTGACCCAAGGTCAGCAGGAACTGCTCAAGCGCTTCCCCACCTACAAGATGAACGTGTATGAATCACGTCGCACCTATGCAGGTCGTCCGGAAGTGTATGCAGCCGCCAAGGCTGAAGCGGGCAGCATTGACCTGGCCGCTGGCGGCAACGGTTTGCTGAACGTGAAGAAGTCGCAGATTCCGTTCCCGGTACCCAAGAGCGGTGTTGAAGTGGTGTGGAACCACATCATGCGCGACCTCGGTGGCTCGCTGGTGCGTTACTCTGCTTCTTTCCCGGTGCAGACCAACGGCTCTTTCACACCGGTAACCCGCATTACCCGGCTGCTGTTCACCGCAGCACTGGACAATCCGGAACCCAACCGCATTTTCTATTACATGGACCAACTGACCGGACCGGCCAACGTGGCAGGCGAGGCAACGCTGGTGCATGAGCCGATCGACCAGGTGAAAGAGTCCCGTCTGGCGTGGTCGTACAACCCCGGCGCACGCCGCGTGGTTCGTGCACCTGACCTGGCCTATGACTCCCCCGGTATCGGCGTGGATGGCCTGCGTACCAACGATGACTTCAACGGTTATAACGGCTCGCCTGACCGCTACAACTGGAAGTTGATCGGCAAGAAGGAAATGCTGGTGCCCT
>SXZD01000278.1 GCA_005788065.1 Burkholderiales bacterium | reverse complement strand
GATGGTACCTGCACCGATGTTGACGCGCGCACCGACATCCGCATCGCCGACGTAGGACAGGTGATTGGCTTTTGACCCTTCGCCGATGACAGCATTTTTGATTTCAACAAAATTGCCGACATGCACATGTGCAGCCAGTTCGGTGCCAGGCCTCAACCGTGCATAGGGACCGATAACGGCCTGCTCACCCACCACCGCGCTGTCGATATGACTGAACGCTTCGATGCGCGTACCAGCCCCGATGCGGGCATTCTGCAGCACGCAATTGGGACCGATGCTGACACCGTCGCCCAGTTGCACATTGCCGACGAACACGCAGCCGACATCAATACACACATCGCGGCCGGCTGTGAGCTGGCCCCGCACGTCGATGCGGTGAGGATCCATGAGCGTGACGCCCTGCTGCATGAGGGTCTGCGCAATCTGCTGCTGGTATATACATTCAAGTTGCGCTTGCTGCTGCCGACTGTTGACACCGAGCACCTCCCAGTCGTGGGCGGGCTGACAGGTATCAACACGGACGCGATCACGGTGCGCCGCGGCAATGATGTCGGTAAGGTAAAATTCTTTTTGTGCGTTATTGTTGTCCAGCGAGGACACCCACTTGCGCAGCAGTGGCGTCGGCACCGCCATCAGTCCGGTATTGACTTCGCGGATCTGACGGATGGACTCATCGGCGTCTTTTTCTTCCACAATGCGGGACACCTCTCCGGACTGGTCACGCACGATACGGCCATAACCATGCGGATTGTCCAACACCAGCGTCATCAGCCCCACATGCCCGTGGGCAGTGGCCTCCAGCAAACGCTTCATCGAAGCGGCGGAGGTCAGCGGGACATCGCCATACAGGATGAGGGAGGGCACGTCATCGAGCAGATAGGGCAGCGCCATCTGCACCGCATGCCCGGTACCCAGTTGCGGGGACTGCAGCGCCCAGGCAATGTCGCGGCCCGCCATGGCCTGCTGAACCTGATCGCCACCATGGCCGTAGACAACGACCAGACGGGTGGCATCGATGCCGGTCGCTGTGTCCAGCAAGTGGGCCAACATGGGCTTGCCACCGATGGGGTGGAGAACCTTGGGCATGTCCGAATGCATGCGGGTGCCTTTGCCGGCAGCCAGAACGATGACGTTCATGCGGAATTTTCCGGGAGGTAAACGTGTCGAAGTCTATCATGCGATACCTCACATTTACCCTCATTTTCACCTGCACCCTGCTCATGGGCGGCTGCAGCATGATGCGCGCAGGCTACGATCGTCTGGACTGGATCACGCTGGTCTGGGCCGACCGCTACATGGACTTCACAAGTGAACAGAAAGACCTGCTGCGACCACAACTCAAACAACTGCTGGTCTGGCACCGGCAACAGGAGCTGCCCGCGTACCTGAACCTGATTGAAACCCGGCTGGAGCCGCTGCTGCAGAAAGACGACATTTCGCCGGCGGAGTGGCTGGACATCATGGAGCAACTGCGCCTGCGCTATATCGCACTGGCCAGCCGGGCAGCCGATCAGGCAGAACCGTTGCGCGAGACGCTGGGCCCCGAGCAGATGGCGGCACTGAAAGCCGCCTATGAAAAGTCGAATGTGAAATTTCGCAAAAAGCATCTGGATCCGCCGATGAGCGAGATACGCGAAAAGCGGGCAGAAGACTTTGTCGAATTACTCGATGACTGGTTGGGCTCGCTGTCGGACACACAGATGCAGGCGATCAACCGCAGCTACCAGCAACGCACCGTCGACAACACGCTGTGGTGGGAAGAGCGGCTGGTGCGTCAACAACTTGTTCTGAAAGCGCTGCAACGCAAACCGGAAGACAAATCGCCCAGACTGGTCGATGCGTTTTTGTCACTGCTCGACCCGGTCAGCCCCAAAGGTCAGCTCTACCTGCAGCGCACGCATCGCGACACCGCAGAACTGCTGAGCGAGGTGTGGCGCCTGAGTACGCCCAAGCAGCGTCAATTGGCCCGCGACAAAGCGATCAGCCTGAAAAAAGACATCAAAAAATTAACGTGAGGATGCCGGTGTATCCGTAGATGTTGGAGCCCCGGATTTCGCCGTTGGCAAAAAAACCGACCACCGGCAGATCACCCAACTGCTCGCGGATGAGTTGCATTTCAGCCCCGTTTTGACCGAACAGGCCGGCGCCGCGCCCATTGCACACCACGTAAATGGCGCCCTTGGGTTTGCGAGCGGATTTGAGCCCCTGAAAGCCTGCCGTGTGCAGGGATGAAATCTGCGGGGCAGGCGCATCGAGGTCTTCGCGCATTTCTGCGCACATGCGAACCAGGTCAGCCCGGGCAGCGGGCTCGTCCCGTACGCAAAAAGTCAATCGCTCACCCGGTTGCGCACGGTCGGCGATGGCGATCGAGCGTCGCGCGGGTTCAAGCCCTACGACAGCCCTGACGCGATAATCGCCATGCGGACCGGTAGCACCTGCACCCGCAAAGCGCAGCACATCCGAGGTGTGTGCGTCCTGCTCGCTGCGCAGACCGACAAAGAGTCCTCGTGATACGCGGCTGGAGATCATGGCTGCTGCCTCATCCAGCCCGCGGTCGCTGAGCACCTGCTCATCCAGACCCAGATCGCGCAGCAGGATGTCGAGCGCGGGCTCGTCGTCCAGCTCGAGTGCAAACTGCCCCTGAACGCGCGTGATGGTGTGCTCAGGCCCGATGGGCTGGCAACCCTGAGTCACCCGCACATCCAGCGAAATGTTTTCTGCCAGCAGCAAACCTGATACGCCGCCCTGCAGTACTTCTCCCGCTACGTGGACACCACCGCCGGCATTGGAGAGCAAGCCGCCGAATACATTGGGCCCGGTGAATTTGCTGGACAGGTCTTCCACCAAATCACCAAGGTCGTCAACATCGGGGGAAATGTGCACAATGCCGGCATGCAAAGAAGAACGCCCGGCTGCGTTGAGCGTGCCCGGTTTGGGCAGGGGCTTGCGCCCCGAAAAAATACGGGTGGAGTTGGCCGGAAAATGCATCAGCATAACGCTGACTGCAGGCTCCTGAAAATACTCTGCCCCGGTGGCCACGACACCGACAGCGCCGCCGCCTATCCAGTCTTCGATGCCCGTGCGCTTTTTGAGCATCTCCAGCATCTCGGCTGCGTGCGGCGCGAATGCATCGGTGAAATACACCAGGCCCACCTGCTGCGTGCGATCACGCTCCACCGCAAACTGCTCCAGCTGCAGTTGACCTTCGAGCTGCGCAATCGCAAGTTCGACGGCTCCGCTCCAGTGGGGATGGGTGGCATGCGCGAAACGGAACATCAGGGTTTCCTGGATCGGGATGCGGTCTTGCCGGCCTTGGCAGGAGCAGCCTTTGTGGATGTCTTGTTGACGATGGCACTGGAGGACCGGGCTGGCTTGGTCGCCTTGGATGCCGAAACAGAACGCTTGGCTTTGGGCTTTGCGACTGCGGCAGCCTGATCGCCCGCCGCAGCCGCCAGACCGGCGCCGGACATGGCGGCGCCCGCTACGCGATTGAATTGATCCTGCAAGACCCCCCACCAGTTGGATGCATTGGCCAGCAGTGCGTTGGCGACCGCTTCATCCGTGGGCGATTGCGTGGCAGTCTGCTCTGCGGATGCCGGAGCCGTGTGTGCAGCGGCATTGGCCATCTGGGCAGCCGCGCCGGAAACACCAGGGGAAGAAGGGTTCTGGAATGCGGCAGCGCCCGGCATGCCCGCACCGGACTGGGCTGCGGCAAGCCCGGCTGCTATGTTGCTCTGCCCGGACGCGATGGCGCCTACGGCACCGACCAGCCCTGCACCCAGATTGCCCAAGGCATCGGAGAAACCGGAACCGGATTTTTCTTCGGACTTGGCCGCGGGCTTGGTGACGCCGAGATTGCTGCCAAATGACTTGAGTGTGGCGATGGTGCCGCGCTGCACCTCCAGCCCCTGAATGGTGGCGCGCAACATGCTGAGGTTGACGTTGAGCCACTGCTCGACAGCGCGCAGGTCGCTGATGCGCTTGTCGAGCTCCTCGATATCGGTGGTGGGTGTGATGACGCTGGGGATGGGCAAACTACCCCAGACCTTTTTGACAAAGTCCAGTCCCTCGTTGACCGCCAGACCAGGAATCATTTTAGGGCTCATGGTTTTATTCTCCTGTTGTGTTGCTGAGGCCGGCTGTAACCGGATGAAGCCCGACGGACACCGATCAGTGACTCTTGATCATCGTCCCCACGCCCAGATCCGTCAAGACTTCGAGCAGCAGGCAGTGCTCAACGCGGCCATCGACAATGTGAACCGCATTGACGCCCGATTTTGCCGCTTCCAGCGCACCGGCAATCTTGGGCAGCATACCACCGGAGATGGTGCCATCGGCAAAGAGCTCGTCGATCCGGCGGGCGGTAAGTCCGGTCAGCAGCTTGCCCTGCTTGTCCAGCACGCCGGGCGTGTTGGTCATCATGATGAGCTTCTCGGCCTTCAACACCTCTGCAATCTTGCCGGCCACCAGGTCCGCGTTGATGTTGTAGGCCATGCCGTCACTGCCAAAACCGATCGGGGAGATGACCGGGATGAAGGCGTCGTCCTGCAGGGCTCGCACCACGGAGGGGTCGATGCTGTCGATCTCGCCGACATACCCGATATCGTGGGTCTGGTCGGGATTGGTCTGGTCGGGCAGCAACATCTTGCGCGCGCGGATGAGACCACCATCCTTGCCGGTGAGTCCCACCGCCTTGCCACCCAAGGCATTGATCATCATGACGATGTCCTGCTGCACCTGCCCGCCGAGCACCCATTCGACCACTTCCATGGTTTCTTCGTCGGTGACGCGCATGCCCTGGATAAACTGCCCGGTCTTGCCGATGCGCTTGAGTGCGTCATCAATCTGCGGACCACCGCCGTGAACCACGATGGGGTTCATACCCACCAGTTTGAGCAGCACCACATCATGGGCAAAACTGCGCTGCAGGCGCTCTTCGGTCATGGCGTTGCCGCCGTATTTGACGACGATGGTCTTGCCATGGAAGCGGCGGATATAAGGCAGCGCCTCGGCCAGTATGCGGGCCTTGTCCAGGCGGGCGGTATCGGTTTGTGACATGGAACTCTCCGGATGATCAATGATGTTTGTGCCCGCCATCACCTTTGTCGCCCTTGCCGTCACGGGCCGTCAGAGGGCGGACAGCGGCAGAGACGGGCTGCTTGACTGTTTTGCCGTCGGCCGTCTGCAAAAGCAGGGTAATGGGAACGGTTTGTCCGGGCTTGATGGGCGTTTTGTTCAGGTCCATTAACATGATGTGCAAGCCACCAGGCTTCAGTTCAACTGACTGCCCTGCAGCGATGTCGAGCTGTGGGACGGCACGCATGGTCATGGCGTCGTTGGGCCCCATGCTCATCTGATGGATTTCGACGATGCCCGCCACCGGGCTTTCGGCTCCAGTGAGCTTGATGGCTTGGGTGGCTTTCAAGGTCATGTAGGCAGCCGTGGCCATCTGCCCCTGCGCCGCGCCCTTGACCCACGGGTCTTCGATGCTGAGCTGGGCATGGGCGGCATTGAGACCGACCGTCAGAACGAGACCGGCGGCAGCAGCAAACGCTCTGGGTGAAAAGTGTCCGGATGTCATGTTCATGGCTTCATCTTTCGCAAATTTCTCGCACATTTTTGCAGATCGTCTGCCGCAAAACAGCCCGCCCGCTACTGCCAACGGCCTCACAGGATATAACGCGCTGTGTCCTCTGACTCGCTGATCTCGCCGAGCTTGCCCGTGACAAAATCCGCAGTGATGGCCACCGGAGCGTCGCCCGCCTTGCCCGCAAATGAAATGTCTTCGAGCAGCTTTTCCATGACGGTGTACAGACGACGCGCGCCAATATTCTCCGTCTTTTCGTTGACGCTGTGGGCGATGCGGGCCATTTTTTCGATGCCGCCGGATGTGAATTCGACCTCGATGCCGTCGGTCGCCAGCAAGGCGCGGTATTGCTCGGTCAGGCAGGCATCGGTGCTGGTCAGTATGCGCACGAAGTCGTCGACGCTGAGCGAGTCGAGCTCCACACGGATGGGGAACCGGCCCTGCAACTCAGGGATGAGATCCGACGGTTTGGCCAGATGAAACGCACCGCTGGCAATGAACAGGAAGTG
>SXZD01000277.1 GCA_005788065.1 Burkholderiales bacterium | reverse complement strand
TCATGAACTTCCTGTTCAACGTCTGAAACCGGTCAATAACGCCACGCAGTCATAACGCGAAAGCACTGCCGTGTTAAAAAATCAGCATTTTTTTAACACGTCGGAGAGCATATATTAAGAGCGTGTACATATTGCGTGTCAACAACACCCGTCCACAGAACCTACGATTTGCCAAGCCACGGTTTGCACCACGACAGAAGGCTTACTGATGCGTAAACTTCTCATCTCCGTCGGCATCGCAGCCATCGCCATTGCCCTCTGGCACGGCGTGTACATACCGGTGGCGTGGCTGCAACCAGTCACAAGCCCACTGCTGGCCGACCGGGCCGTCAGCTTCAAGGCCGACAAGGCAGTGGTCTCCCTCTTGCCAACCCCCAAGTTACGCCTGCTCAATGCAGAGCTGGACAGCACGCTGACGGGGCAACCCCTGGCCCGCGCCGGGCTGCTCACACTCGGTCTGCGGGTCAAACCGGGACAAGCCCGATGGTTGGAGTTGCACGCGCTGACGGTCAAAGAAGCAGAAATCTGGGTTGACCAGAGTGGCGCAGAGGGATCCAACTGGTCGGCGTGGCCGCGCGTACCCCCCAGAAGTGACAAAAAACTGCGCCTTCCTCAGCAAATCATCTTCGAAAATAGCTTTATCTACTTCCAAAATGCGAATATCGGCAGCGTCAGCGTCAAACTGGACAGATTGCATCTCCTGCGGGACGGCTCAGCACAGTCCGTGTTGGCAGCGCGCTTCCAGCACCCCGACTTCAGCGGCAACCTGCAGGCGACCGGATTTTTACAGGCAGATGACGACAGTTGGCGCATGGAAAACATTCAGTCCGAATCAACAGGGCGGATTGCCGGATATCCATGGACGCTCACCACCGCCATCCAGTCTGTTGAAAACGATGCCGGCGTCCCATTATCGCCACTGAAGCTGACGCATCTGCGCTTCTATGCCAAACGAGATGACGACCCGGACGAACACCAGGCGGTTTTCAGTGCAGCAGCAACCGAAATGTATCCATCCGACGGCCGTACCCGGTTCAGATTTGCAGAATGGACCTACACCCACGAAAAAGCTGAGGCGTGGACATTTCATGCCGAGCTGGACGCCGCACTGGGTCGCCTGACCATCCGGCCGGCAACCATTCCGGGTAGCGAAGCCATACCGGCCCGACCACTGGCCCTTGGTACACGATGCGCGCACTCGCAGGCTGTGTGGCTCTGGAACGATGGATGGTTTTTCTGGAAAGAAGAATTGCGTCGGAACGCAAACGCCCGCACGCTGACCTGCAAAATCGACTGATTCAGTCCACTTGGCCGGCAGACGCGTCCGAAGGCTGCTTGCCCGGATGCAAATTGGCAAATTTTGCCAGCAGTTGATCGCGCGTTTCCGGATAATCCGGGTTTTTGGGTATACATTCGACCGGACAGACCACCACGCACTGGGGCTCGTCGAAATGCCCGACACACTCCGTGCATTTGCCCGGGTCTATTTCATAGATCTCGGCCCCCATCGAAATGGCGCCATTTGGGCATTCGGGCTCGCACACATCGCAGTTGATGCAGGCATCGGTGATGATCAGCGCCACGCTTTACTCCACGCACAGCACACACTTGTCACCAGCACATGTGTAAGACCTGCCATGCAAAAAACCATCCGTCAGCCGTTATTGCCCTGAATCTGTGCTGCCTCTGCGGCCTGCGCTGCCATCTTGTCCTTCAGCCAGCGCTCCACCGAAGGAAACACAAACTTGCTGACATCGCCACCCAAGGTGGCGATTTCGCGCACGATAGTGCCAGATATAAACTGATACTGATCAGAAGGCGTCAAAAAGAGGCATTCAACGTCCGGCAGCAGATAGCGGTTCATACCCGCCATCTGAAACTCGTACTCAAAATCGCTGACAGCTCTCAGCCCGCGGATGATGACCTCTGCATTGTGCTTGCGGACAAAGTCTTTTAACAGTCCCGAGAAGCCGAACACCTTTACATTGGGGTAATGGGAGAGCACCTCGCTGGCAATCTGCACGCGCTCGTCGGTGGTAAAGAAAGGCCGCTTGCCCTTGCTGTCGGCGACGCCCACGACCACCTGATCAAAGATTTTGGCAGCACGGCGTACAAGATCTTCATGCCCGCGGGTCAGGGGGTCGAATGTGCCCGGATACACTGCGATCGGCATTGACTGTTCTCCCGGGCCATGGGCCCCATGAATACTTCATTGAATCAGACACTTGCATGCATGTAAAGCAGGTGATAGAACACTTGCCCCGCTTTCTGCTCACGCTCAACGCCCCAACCGGCCTGTTGCAGCATGCTCGATACGGTCGGATTGTCATCCAGACCTGCATGCCATTCAACATATACCCGGCCGCCAGGTTTCATGACGGCCAGCACCAAGGGCAATGCTTTTTCCAGCCAGTCAGAGTGAAAGGGCGGATCCAGCAGGGCGAGATCATACCGAAACCCCGCCTGCAGTGCGCTGCGTAAATGTGCGCACACATCCTGACCCGATACTGACGTTTTGATATCCGGTCGATTCAAACGCCCTGCCAGCAGGCTGACGGTCTGTTCCAGTTGTCTGCGAACAACAGGCTGTGTCTCGCAAAACGCCACATGAACAGCCCCCCGCGACAGGGCTTCCAGCCCGAGCGCACCCGTACCGGCAAAAGCATCGAGCACCGCAATGGGTGGCAGTGTCTGCCCCAACCAGTTGAACAGGGTTTCACGCACCCGGTCCGGCGTAGGGCGCAAACCCTCCATCGCCACCACCGGAATGATGCTGCGCCGCAGATCTCCGCCAATGATGCGAACCTGACCGGGTGCCGCAGCACCCGATGGCTTACTTGGCAAGCGGCACCTCGCCTTGGCCCACAATCACGGTGATCAGGTTTTCAGGTTTGACGCGCCGGGAAAACGCGTCTTTGACCTGAGCCACGGTCACGGCCTCTATGTTGCGCGTCCACGTGTCCAGGTAATCATCCGGCAAACGGAAGTAACCAATAGTGGAAATCTGGTCCAGCAGCTTGCGGTTGCTGTCCAGGCGCAAAGGGAATCCCCCCACCAGATTGGACTTGGCTGCCTTCAACTCAGCCTCGGTCGGCCCCGTCGACAAAAACTCAAACAGCGTATCGCGTGCCACTTTCAGCGCCGTATCGGTCTGCTCTCGCTGGGTCTGCAAACCCATCTCAAACGGTCCCAACTGGCTCATGGGCGAAAAATAGGCATAGGCACTGTAAGCCAGACCACGCTTTTCCCGCACTTCTGTCATCAGGCGCGACACAAACCCGCCGCCACCCAAAATGTAGTTGCCTACCACCAGCGGGAAAAAATCGGGGTCGCCCCGCTTCATGGCAGGCATACCGATCATGACGTGGCTTTGCGTGGACGGATGCGCGATGCGCTTTTCCATGGCGATGGGCGCCTGAAGCTCGGGCAGGGCGGCAGGCTGGACGCCAGCCGGCAAGCCCGCAACCAGTCGCTGTGCGATGTCGGACGCCTGCTCGCGTGTCACATCACCCACAATCGATACCACGGCCCGGCCCGCCGCAAAGTTGTCGGCATAAAACCGTTTCAGATCGTCCACGGCAATGCGCTTGACCGTCTCTTCGCTGGCCGTGCGCCCGTAGGGATGATCGCCGTACATCAGGGAAGACAGCATTTCATGGCCGATGGCCTCCGGCTTGGTCTTGGACTCGCGGATGGCTGCAATGCTGCGGGCCCGCTCGCGCTCCAGGATGTCCGCCGGAAACTCGGGCTTGTGAAGCACCTTGGCCATGACATCAAGCGCCCGCCCCATTTCAGGCTGGCTCGTAAGCGTGCGCAGGCTGACACTCAGCCGGTCTGACCCGGCGCTACCTGACAGTTTCGCCCCGACATCGGCCAGCGCGTCTTCGATCTCGTTTTCTTTCAACCCTGCTGCAGCCTTGTCCAGCATGGCAACCGTGAAACTGGCCAGACCCGTGTGAGTCGCCGGTTCCCGACGCGAGCCCGCATCAAAGTCGATCTGCACATCCACCATGGGAATGGCCGGAGCCCGCATGAAAACAACCCGCGCACCTTGCGGCGTGGACCAACGCTCGATAGGCAGGGCCGCACTGGCCATTGCGACAAAACCGGACAACCCTGCCGCCAACACGGCTTTTACAACATGCTTCATGACACCCTTCACCTTAGTCGACTGCTCAACCATGACGTCCTCCCCGTGCTTTGGGAGGGGCCGCCTTATCTACCGGCAACGGGACGAGACGCCCCACGGTCATGGCATCTTCACCGAAATATTTCGCAGCCACAGCCTTGACCTGCTCTGCGCTGACTGCCTTTAAACGATTGATCACATCCGGCGAACGGGCATATGGAATATCCACCATCTCATAGGACGCAATTTCCATGGCCTGACCAAACACCGAATCCAGCTTGTAGACCTGCCCCGCCACCAGATTGGCTTTCACGCGCGACAGTTCCCGCTCATCCACGCCTTGCTCCGCAATGCGGCGAATCTCGCCCAACAGGGCTTTTTCAAGGTCATCAACCGTCTGCCCGGCAGCCGGTACGCCATCGAGCATGAACAGTGACGGACCACGGCTGGTCATGTCATATGAACTATCAGCCGAGTTGGCGATGCGCTTCTGGTTGACCAGTTCGCGGGTAAAACGCGCACCATCGTAGCCCGACAGCACCGCACTGAGTACTTCCAGCGCATACGGGTCGGTATCCTTGTCCACATCGGTCAGCTTGGGCACATGGAAGGCAACCATGACGTAGGGGTTTTCTGCCGGCGCCTTCACGGCAAAGCGACGCGCACCCCGCTGGGCAGGCTCAGCCTGCAGTTTGCGCTCGGCGACAGGGCGAGGCTTCACCTTGCCATACGTGTCTTTGGCCCACTTCAACACATCTGCGGGTTTTGCGTCACCCGCCACAATCAGGATGGCATTTTGCGGGGTGTACCATTTCTGGTACCAGTCCTGCGCATCGCGGTAGGTCATGGTCTCAAGGTCGGACATCCAGCCGATGATGGGCGCACGATAGGGGGAGCTCTGAAAAGCGTTGGCCATCATGTTTTCGTACATGAGACCGCGGGGCTGGTCTTCGGTACGCAGGCGGCGTTCTTCCATGACCACCTTGATTTCCTTGTCGAATTCTTCCTTGGACAGCACCAGGTTGGCCATACGGTCGGCCTCCAGCGCCATCACCTTGGGCAGGTCGCGCGACTGCACCTGCTGGAAGTACGCTGTGTAGTCGCGAGACGTGAATGCGTTCTCGCGTCCGCCCAATGCAGCCACTTTCTTGGAAAATTCGCCTGGCTTCAGTGTCTTGGTACCCTTGAACATCATGTGTTCAAGCACATGGGCTACACCAGTGGTGCCATTGGTCTCATCGATCGAGCCCGCCTTGTACCAGACCATATGCGCCACTGTAGGGGCACGATGATCTTCTTTGACAATGATGCGCATGCCATTGTCCAGGCGCATCTCGGTCACGCCGGGCACGGGGTGTGCCGCCGATGTCGGTGCCGACATTTTGACGGGCTTGAGATCGCCCGCCACGGCGGGGACGCCCTGCACGGCAAGCGCTGAAATGGCCAGCGCCACCCAATGAGCGCCGGCTGTGCGTGTCCAATACTGCGATGATTTCAAAACGGTACCTCCGGGGTGTTAGAATCGCTCAAGACGAATCGGTAAGAGTGTGCCACCGATTCATGTTTCGCACCTATCCGTGTCACTCCCAACCCAGGGGTGACCCCACTGCGACAGCTCAACGCATGTTTGGTTTCCCGAAAACACCAGAACCCGGTTCATCACAGGCCGGCAAGAACCCGCTGCCCGCACCCAAGGTGCCGGGGCAGAAAGACGACTGGCTATCTCGCCTGAAAGTAGGCTTGAGCAAGACCCGGACAGGCTTCACTTCGCTGTTCAGCGATCGGGTTGTTGATGAAGCCCTGTTCGAAGAGCTCGAAGAGCGGCTACTGCTGGCCGACTGCGGGCTGCCGGCCACAGAAGCGCTGATGAAACGCATACGCGATGAGGTCGCCACCCAGGGTATCAACACGGCTGAAGGCGTGCAGATCGCATTGCGTGACGCCATTTTCGAGATGCTCAGACCCCTCGAACAGTCCATGGGCATAGACCGTGTCCGTCCGCTGGTCATGATGGTGGTCGGCGTCAACGGCACCGGCAAAACCACCAGT
>SXZD01000276.1 GCA_005788065.1 Burkholderiales bacterium | reverse complement strand
GTTAGCAGTCGTTGGGGGTGAACTGTTCGACTTCGGTTTCAACAACCGGGTGGCGACCAGCCTCGATGTGGATACCGGGTGTGGTTTTTAGTTCAGGGCAAACCCACTGGCGCTCTGCCGATACCAGCGCCAGGCTGGCCAGGGTGTCGATGGTGGCCAATGTGCGGGCCAGTGACAGAAGGGCGCTGACATGGCTCTCCAGTTGAGCCACCAGTGTTTCGAACAGGTGCTTTTCAAGTGCAAGGCTGCGATCTTTGGCTGATAGGGCCTTGTCCTCGAATTGCTTGAGCTCGGGGGTAATGAAGCGCTCGGCATTTTTCATGGTCTGCCGGCGGCGATAGTGTTCGGGCGCGCGGGCTGCCTGTCCCGCCGGAATTTCAATGTAAAAGCCGTGAACGCGGTTGTATTCCACTTTCAGGTTGGCAATGCCGGTGGCTTCGCGTTCGCGGGCTTCCATGGCGATGAGGAACTCACCAGCACCCTGTTGCAGGGCCCGCAGTTCATCCAGTTCTGCGCTGTAACCGTCGGCCATCACGCCACCATCGCGCACGGCATTGGCCGGTTCGGGTGCAATGGCGCGCATCAGCAGATCCAAAAGGCCGTCTGGCGCAGTCAGCGTCATGGGGCTGTCGGTATTCCAGCCGTTGGCATGGGATCGGTTGGCGGCCGTTTGCGTAGCGTCCGTCGGGTCGTTTTCGGGAATGGCGCTGGTTTGAACGGCAGTCGGATGTCCGATAGCGGCCTGCAGGGCCGGCAGCAGTTGCAAAGAGGTGCGCAGCGCGGAGAGATCTCGCGGACGGGTGCTGCCCAGCGCAATGCGGCTGGCAATGCGTTCGATGTCGGAGAAGCCCCGCAGGGTATCGAGCACGCCCGCAAACCGGGGACGACCCTGCACGGGGTCGCCCGTTTGCTGCAACCACTGGATGCCGGCCTGACGGCCTCGCAGTACCTGCATCTGCCGCACCGGATTGCTCAGCCAGTGTCGCAGACGGCGGCTGCCCATGCCCGTGGCGCAGCGGTCCAGCACGCGCAGCAGGCAGGGGCCATCAGCGCCACCCTGCAGTGACTCGGTGATCTCCAGGTTGCGGCGGGCGGCCGCGTCCATGACCACAGCGTCCTGTTCGCTACGTACCCGCAGGTCGTTGATGTTGCGCAGCGAGCGCTGTTCGCCCTGGGTGGCTCGAACGTAGGCCAGCAGGGCACCGGCTGCGCCCACCGCCAGCGGCGCCTGTGCAATGCCGAAGGGCTCCAATGAGCTGACTTCCAGAAGTGTGCGCAACTGCTGCGCGCTGTGGGCTGCATCGAAGTGCCAACTAGGGCGCTCGATGGCGCGCCACGGCTGGCAGGCGCCCTGCATGGACATGTCGGGTATAAGCAGTTCGGCGGGCCGCAGCGCATCCAGCGTGGCTTGCAGCAGATCCGGTTCGATGTCCGTCAGTTCGATGGTACCGGCCGACAGGCTGAGGCTGGCCACTCCCCAGCGTCCGCCTTGGGTAACGACGGACACCAGTGGACGGTTTTCCCGGTCAGGCAGCAAGCCGGCATCGGTCAGCGTGCCGGGTGTCACGATGCGCACGATGCGGCGCGGCATGGGGCCTTTTTGCTGGCCGGGCTCGCCGATCTGCTCGCAGATGGCCACTGATTCGCCGACTGCTACCAGTTTGGCCAGATACTGGTCGACCGAATGGAAGGGCACACCTGCCATGGGGATGGGGCTGCCGGCAGACTGCCCGCGATGCGTCAGCGTGATCTGCAGCAGGCGGGCAGCGCGAAGCGCATCATCAAAAAACAGTTCATAGAAGTCGCCCATGCGATAGAACAGCAGCATGTCCGGCGCCTGTGCCTTGAGCGACAGGTACTGCTGCATCATGGGGGTGTGGGCCGACAGGTCGTCGGCGCCGGGGGCGGTCTTGCCCTGTGTGTTGTGAACGGATGGTTCCATGCCTCAATTGTAACCAGTTCGACCTTGCAGAACCCGGTCTCAGACTAGGCTTTCCTGCAGATAGTCCACAAATACCCGCACGCGCTGCGGGCTAAGCCGCGACGGGGTCAGCACATTGACGGCCACGCCGGCGGGCGACCAGTCCGGCAGCAAGCGGCGCAGGCGGCCGGTGGCCAGATAGGGCTCTGATACCCGTGGATCAAGCAGCGCCACGCCCAAGTCTTCAAGCGTCAATGCCAGTGACATATAGGGGCTGCCGGCGATCAAGCGACTGTAGTGCGTATCGGTTGCCACGTTTCTGGTGCCCAGAACCGCATGGCTGAGGCGCCATACCTTGCTGGTTTGCGCTGCATTGATGCGGATGCAGGCGTGGTGCTGCAAATCTTCCGGCGTGTGAATGGCGGGAGCGGTTTTCAGGTAGGTGGCCGAGGCGCAGATGATCGGGGTCAGGGTGGCGATCTGCCTGCCGATCAGCTGGGAGGCTGGCAGGGGACCCATGCGGATGGCCAGGTCGAAATGCTGGCTGTTCAGGTCCTCGATATGGGACCCCAGCGAGAGTTCAACGCACACATCCGGATGGTCTGTGGTGTATCGCTTGATGACTGGCGGGAGGTAGAACGCCGCAAAGTCGGGTGTGCAGGTAAGACGCAGGGTTCCGCTGGGAGTTGATGCAGCGCGCGAGATTTCAGCATGCGCGCCCAGCATCGCATCGACGAGGGGGCCGCATTGCTCAAGATAGGCCCTGCCGGAGTCTGTCAGTTGCACACTGCGGGTGGATCTGTTGAGCAACTGAAGCCTGATGCGGGTTTCGAGCTCCGAGATACGACGCGACAGCGTGGCCGGGGGAATTTCCAGCGCCAAAGCGGCGCGTTTGAAACTGCCTGTTCGTGCAATTTCGATGAAGAGTTTGATGTCGTCGAGAATCAATTTAGTCATACCGGATTATTCCATTAACGGAAAAGACAAATCAATTTTGGGTATTTGCCGTCGCTGCCACGGGGGCTAAAGTGTCCGGCTGAACGCGCGCCCTGACCCTTGTGTATGCGATGCCCTGGATGCATCGAACGGGGGATTCGGCAGCGCCGCGCGCAGCGCAAGCTTTTGTGCGGGTGGGTAATGCTTGCCGATCCTTGCCGATTTTTGCGCATTTTGAAGTGTCCGTTTATCTCTGTTTTGATCTCGCGTCCGGAAACCAATCATGTCCGATGACTTCGCCATCACCCCTGATGAGTCTTCAAGCGCACAGCGCGATGGTGCCAACGAGCCCCTGCAGCGTCGTGTGGTCACCAGTCGTCATGCAGGAGAGGTACACGGCCCGATCAACCGTTTGGTGGATCCTGCTGAGCTCGGCCGTTTGCTCAAGCCTTTCGTGTTTCTCGATTATTTCAATGCGCCTGTGCAAAAGGGGTTCGGCTTCGGGATGCATCCGCACTCCGGCCTGGCCACACTGACATGGCAGCCCAATTGTGACATCGAGTATGCGGACACGACCGGACAAAAGGGCATCCTGAAGGCCGGCGGACTGGAATGGATGAACGCAGGCGGCGGAGCCTGGCACCGGGGTAGTTTCGCCACCGACGGTATTGCCACCGGCTTTCAGTTGTGGGTGCCCATGCCGCCGAGTGTGGAGGACGCGCAGGCAAGTGGTCAGTATGTGGCCCCCGAGGATGTCGCCGCCCTGTATGTGCCGGGCGGGTTGGTGCGGGTACTTCTGGGGGCGCTGGAATCATCCGGTACGCGGGTGATCAGCCCCATCCATTCGTTTCAGGACATGAATTATTTCGTGCTGGAACTGGAGGCAGATGCAACATGGACCTACATGCCACCGACAGCCCACACGGTCGCGTTCGCATTTCCGTTTGCAGGCTCGGCACGGGTGTGCGGAGAAGCGGGGCATGAAACCCTGATGGTGCTGTCAGACAAGGGTGCCATCACGTTTGACAGTCCCGGTACGGCCTCGCGGGTGCTGCTTGGAACTGCCAGACCCCATCCGCACGATCTGGTGCTGGGCCCCAGTTCTGTACATACGAACCCCGAGTCGCTGCGCAACGGGCATCAACGCATCCGTGAAATCGGCATGGAGCTGAAAGCCCGCGGACAGTTGTGATGAACCGGGGTGGCCTCATCGAGGGCCACCGCCAATAAGCCAGCAAGCGTCACGCCACCATCTTCAGAATCTGCGGCAGCAGTTTGGGGTTGGCCGCCACCAGATTGCCCTCCTCCAGTTTGACGCCCTCGCCATCAAAACCCGTCGCCAGGCCGCCAGCTTCCTGAACCAGCAGCATGCCGGCTGCCAGATCCCATGGCTGCAGGCCGCAGGCCACATAGGCGTCCAGACGTCCGCAGGCCAGGGCGGTGAGATCCATGACGGCAGAGCCGGAGCGCCGCACGCCGGCTGAGTTGGCATTCAGGGAGATGAGCCTGCGCGTCTGCACGTCGGGGTCTGCGCTGCCGGCCGGGTAGGACACGCCGATCAGGCATTCGTTGGTGCGGATGCGTTTGCTCACGCGGATGCGCTTGTTGTTGATGAAGGCGCCTTCGCCGCGGCTGGCAGAATACAGATCGTTGTTGACCGGGTCGTAGACAATGGCGTGCATGACCTGACCACGCACCTGCAGCGCAATCGAAACGGCATAGCAGGGGTAGCCATGGATGAAGTTGCTGGTGCCGTCGATGGGGTCGATGATCCAGACATGGTCTGACTGCCCGGTGGCACCGCTTTCTTCAGCCAAAATGCTGTGGTCGGGGTAGGCTTGCTTGAGGACTTCGATGATGGCGGCCTCTGCGGCCTGGTCTGCCTCGGTGACAAAGTCGTTGGGGCCCTTGGTGCCTACTTTGACCAGATCGAGGTCCATGCTGGCGCGGTTGATGATTTTGCCGGCCGCGCGAGCGGCTTTGGTGGCGACGTTGAGCATGGGATGCATGATGGGAGACCGTCTTTCAGGTTTGCCGGCAGGCCGGTAATTGTGCGATAACCCGCTATTGTAATGGGTCTGGAGGAGTACTGCAGTGTTGCCGGAGTCTGTTTGGCTTGACCGGATACGGGTTGTGCTGGTGTCGCCCTCGCATGCGGGCAATGTGGGCGCTTGCGCCCGTGCGCTCAAAACCATGGGGTTGTCGCAATTGTGGCTGGTCTCACCCCGCAAGTCCGATGTGCACAAAGACCCTGAGGCGGTCACTCTCTCAAGCGGGGCGACTGACGTTCTGGCAGCTGCCCGGGTGGTAGACACTTTGCCGGATGCATTGGCCGGTTGTGTCTGGTCGATTGCAACATCCTCACGCGAGCGCGAGCTGGGCCCACCGTTGCTGGATGCGCCGCAGGCGGTCGCCGGTCTTGTGATGCAATTGCAGTCTGCGCCTTCACAAGGGGAGGTCGCTGTGATTTTCGGCTGCGAGCGCACCGGCCTGTCCAATGACGAACTGTTGCGCGCTGATGTGCATGCCATGATTCCGGCCAACCCGGCGTATGCATCGCTGAATCTGTCGCAAGCGGTGCAGTTGCTGTGCTGGGAGGTTCGCAAGGCGGTGCTGGCTTTGGGGCAGGGCGGGGATGTCAGCGGGGTTGCTGCCAGTGTAGCGGATGGACCTGCGGTCGAGCGCCTGTTCGAACATTTTCTGCGGGCCATGGAAGCGGTGGACTTTCTGAATCCGGACAAACCCAAGCGACTGGTACCCCGCATGCGACGGCTGTTGCAGAAGTCCCGGCTTGAGCGGGAGGAGGTGGACATGCTGCACGGATTCCTCTCCGATGTGGTGCGGATTTCGCAAGGACGCTGGTATCGGGCAGAATGGGAGGCTCTGGCGCCGGCCGTTGACAAGGCCAGACAGAAATACGACGCAGCCGGACCTGATCACCCAACCAACGACCATCATTGAGACGCATGTTCAATCGCATTCGGGAAGATATCGCCAACATCCGCATCAAGGACCCCGCCGCGCGCAGTGGCCTGGAGGTGGCGCTGTGCTATCCGGGCCTGCATGCGCTGGTGCTTCACCGGTGGGCGCATCTGGCCTGGGGGGCAGGACTGACCACATTGGCTCGTTGGATTTCGCAGGTATCGCGCTGGTTGACCGGCATCGAAATTCATCCGGGTGCCCGGGTCGGGCGACGCGTGTTCATCGACCATGGCATGGGTGTCGTGATCGGTGAAACGGCTGAAATCGGAGACGATTGCACCATCTATCAGGGCGTGACTCTGGGTGGGGTGTCGCTGGACCGTGGTAAACGTCACCCCACGCTGGAAAAGGGTGTGATCGTGGGGGCCGGAGCCAAGGTGCTCGGACCTTTTTCTGTGGGAGCCGGTGCCAAGATCGGTTCGAATGCAGTTGTCACAAAACCCGTGCCGGCCGGTGCGACTGCCGTGGGTAATCCGGCTCGCATCATTCATCCCGGGGTTGAACTGCAGCGCGAGCAGGCTGCCAACCGCATGGGCTTTTCTGCTTACGGTGTCAGCAGCGATACCGACGATCCATTGACCCGGGCATTGCACGGATTGATAGATCAGGCCATTGCGCAGCAGCGACGCATCGAACAACTGGAGGCCGCTTTGCGGCAGGCCGGGATGGGTGATGCCGTAGGGGCTGCCAATGTGCAGGCCGCTGCCGATCAGACGGCCCTGCAGCAACTCAACCGGCTGGTGGATGATTAGAACAACGGGAATACAGGCTCCGGTTTCCCGTTTACCTGCATGAAAGCCCTCGGCTTCACGCAACACGCGTTACAGGCCAAGGCGCGTGACTCCGTCCGCATCTACCCGTAGCAAATGGCCGCGCTCAGCCCCCGGCGTATCAAAGTCCCAGTCCGGCAGCACCCATCGGGTCAAGGACTGTCCGTCGGTGGTTTGATGGTCATGCTCAGCGGGGCGGTGGGTGTGCCCGTGAATCAATCTGACGCAGGCCGGTGTCTGGCTGCCATCAGGCCACTGACCCGCCATGGCAGAGACGACGGTCGCCGCGTTGACGTCCATGATGTCTGCAGTTGCCCCGTTTTGGGAGAGCTGGCTTGCAGCCTTGTTTTTCATGCTTTCTGCCCGCAAGTGCTGCGCATAGGCCACCCGTTGCTCCAACGGTTTGGACAGGAAATCAGACTGCCATTGGGGGTTGCGGCTCATGCTGCGGAACTGCTGGTAGGCATGGTCGTCGGTACATAGCATGTCGCCATGCGACAGCGCGGTGGGCGTGCTGAAAAGTACACCGTGCCAAGGGTCGGGCAGCAGCGTCATGCCACAGCGTTGCAGGTAGCGTTCACCAACCAGAAAGTCGCGGTTGCCGTGCATGAAATACAGATTGGCGCCCTGATGTGCGGCCTTTTGGCAGGCCTGCGCCAGCGCCTCGGCCACGTCCGTGTCGTGGTCGTCACCAACCCAGTATTCGAAAATATCGCCCAGCAATGCAATGGCAGTGCCAGATGCCGCATGGACCCGAAGTGCTGTGCAGACCGCCGCCAGTGTGCGCGGCGTATCTGCAGACAGGTGCAAGTCGGACAATAGCAGCAGTTGCTGGGCTGGCCTCATCAGACAGGGTCTTTAACGACCTTAGATGACCGATGCCTTGGTGATGGTGATGTCCTCAACCGGCACGTCCTGGTGAAAGCCTTTGGTCGTGGTTTTGACGCCCTTGATGGCATCGACCACTTCCTTGCCCGCCACCACTTCGCCGAACACGCAGTAACCCCAGCCTTGTGGAGTGGGGCTGCGGAAGTTGAGGAAATCGTTGTCGGCAACGTTGATGAAGAACTGCGCACTGGCCGAATGCGGGTCGTTGGTGCGTGCCATGGCCACTGTGTAGCGGTCGTTGCGCAGGCCGTTGTTGGCTTCGTTCTCGACAGTTTTGGGAGCGGGTTTCTGGCGCATGCCAGGCTCCATGCCGCCACCCTGAATCATGAACCCGTTGATGACACGGTGAAACACGGTGTTGGAATAGTGGCCGCTGTTGACGTATTCGAGGAAGTTGGCAACGGTTTTGGGGGCCTTGTCGGCATACAGCTCGATGTCGATGACACCGGCAGTGGTTTCAAATCTGACCATGGGTTTTCCGGATTTTGATTTGTTTCGGGTGGTGTTTTGTGCTGCAGCCAGCGGGCTGAGCAGGGACAGGGTGCTGGCCAGCGCCGTTGCCGCCATCAGGCGACGCCGGAGTTCAGCTGGTTTGTGCTTCATGTACGACTCTCCATTCACGACCGTCCCGCTGCCAGTATATCTGTCTGCGGGCAGGTGCGTGTTTGCTGTTGGATTTGGCAGGCTTTTCGTCGATGCTGACCACCAGCATGTCGTTCTCGGCCGGATAGCGCATGATGGCTGCCTGCGCCGGGTTGATTTCGCGCCCGGTGGTGGTGCGCACGCTGGCCAGTACGCGCAGGATGTCCTGACGCTCTGACAGCCAGATGTTCTTGGCGATGAAGTTGATGTTCTCGGTAATCAGCACCGGTGTGTTGCCGACTTTGACATAACGCTGCAGTTTGTCGATGTCGGCGTTGGACAGCACTACACAGCCTTCACTGGCCTTGGGCGGACGGCTGATCTGGTTGGACGGAATGCCGTGCAGCCAGATGCCGTGACCCGTCTTGCCCTGACGCTTGTCCCATTCGTTGGGATAGTCCAGCGGCAGGGCGAGACTGCCGTAGAAGTCGGTCAGTTTGTGTTTGGGCAGCAGGTCGGTGATGGTGTAGACACCCAGCGGCGTTTTGTTGTCGCCCTCGCGCATCTTGTTGGACCCGGCTTTGCCCTGGCTGATGTAAAAATCTGTGATGAGCCGCGGTGCGCCGCCCGCAGCGTTTTCGTAGATGAACAGGCGCGAACGGAGTGTGTCGACGAGGATGGCATACTTTTGGTCTGAACGCAGGTTGACCAGTTCGCGGGGAATCTGATTGTGGTCGGGCCGGATGCGGTAGGCTCGCAGTCGCGCAATTGCCTCTTCACGCAGTTCGGTCAACGTGGCCAGTTTGTTCAGCGGTGCGTCCCGTACGTCCCCCACGCTGGCAAGCGGCTTGCCGGAGCGCAGGGTGTAGAGGTCTCCGCGGATGAGATAGGCGACCCGGAAATTGGGATACTGGTCGATCAGGGAGTTGACCCGGTCGATGGCCCGGTTGAGCCTGCCGTCGGACACTTCGCGGTAGATGCGCTCCAGCTCCGCGTCGATATGCGGACGGTCAAACGGAATCTTGGGGGGTTGGATATCAGACCAATCGCCATCTGATGGTTTGCCGGTTGGCGCATATTTGACAGGGCGGTTCAGTTGCTTGTCGGTGGCCGTGTTGGCCAGTGCGCTGCCCGGCCCTGCGGCACCCGCCGCTCCCAAAGCCAATGACAACGCAGTTGCACGCAGCAACTTGCGCCGTCGGTTGAGCAATTTTTTGAGATGGCCGGGTTTCATGGGTTTTTTTGTATGCCTTGCCTGTTCAGCTTGAAGACTTCTCACGCAGGATCATCCACCGGCTGCCAGCTTTTGCCAAGACCAAGGTCTTGATGCTGACGTTGGTGAAACGATCTGACACATATGTCTGCTTGAACTGCACGGTAGCCTGCCCGCCGTCATAAACGATGATGGGGCTCTCAACCTTGATTTCGATGCGGCCTTTGCCGTTGATGCGGCTGCGTCGTTCGCGTTCCCAACTGCTGCGCGATCCGCCGTTGGACGGCTCAAACTCGCCCGCATAAAAGGCCAGATAGTCTTCGACGTTCTGGTTGGACCATGCCTGTGCCCAGTCGCGGATGGTGCGCATGACTTCGGCATCGCTGGCTTTGGCGCCCCCCATGGATGCCATGACAGTCGACGAGTTGGCCGGTGCCGCAGAGGCCACCTGCACGGGCGCAGGTGCGGGTGCGGATGAGGCCGGCGTACTGGTGCTGATGGTGCCCACCGAAATATTGGGTGCCGATGAGGACTGAGCTGCAGCGGCGGCGCGCGCTGCGGCAGCCAGAGCGGCGGGCGATGGTGTTGGGGCTGGGGCCGGTGCCGGCGATGGTGTTTGTGCCATGGCAACCGCGGCAGGCGCAGGCGCTGGCAGGCTGGGGGCCGGTGTTGCAACCGGAGCCGGTGCTGGTGCGGGGGCCGTGCGGCGACCGCTGATCATTTCGCGCACCATCGACAGTTTCATTTCCGCAGCGCTGTTGCCGGTGTCCAGTTGCAAGGCTTTGTCGTAGGACTGGCTGGCCAGCTTGGAATAGACATCGCCCAGGTTTTCGTAGGCGGTGGCATATGACGGATGCGTACGGATGGCCGTTTCCAGTGACTGCCGTGCCTTCTCGAACTGGCCTTGGCCGGCATAGAGCACGGCGAGGTTGTTATAGTGCTCGGGCAGTTCGGGGTAGTCTTCTGTGAGCCGGGTGAACACACGGATGGCATCGGTGGCTTTGCCCTGCTCGGTGAGTACCAGACCCTTGAGGAAACGCATCTGCGGGTCGCGGGGCTTGCTGGCCAGAAATGCGTCCGCGCGGGCAAGCGCCTGGTCGAGTGAGCCGTTTTTCAGCAGGCGTGTGACCTCGGCTGATTCGTCCGCGTAGGCCGGTGAAAGGGCACCGATGGAGCCGCTGACGAGCAGGGCTGCCAGCAGTCGGGACAGGGCAGTTCGCGAAACCGGAAAGTGCATAGGGATCAAGGCTTAGGTAAAAGACCGCAATGTTATACTCTAACAGCATTGTAACAAGTGCCACCAAACCGTATCGGGTGTCACAACCCTCCAGCATTGTCTGTTTGGGTTAACTCTCTCGGCAAATATGCACTACGGACCCCAAAAAGCCGCACCGTCGCTGCCCGCGAAGGTTTGGGAGCTGTCTGCCATTGCCGACAAACCGTGAAACCAAGTGTTCCGCCACGATTGCAGCCCATGTCTTCCGATTTGCAGATTTACAACACCCTGACCCGATCCAAAGCCGCTTTCAGTCCGGTTCAGCCCGGCCATGTGCGCATGTATGTCTGCGGCATGACCGTCTATGACTATTGCCATCTGGGGCATGCGCGGGTGATGGTGGTGTTCGACCTGGTGCGCCGCTGGCTGCGTTTTTCAGGTTACCGGGTCACGTATGTCCGC
>SXZD01000275.1 GCA_005788065.1 Burkholderiales bacterium | reverse complement strand
ACATCGCCAAAGGCCGCGGCGGAGACCACAGCAAACTCGGTGCGGTTGAAGTCAAGCGATTTGCACGCGATCACCGCCTGAGCAAAGAGGACGAAGAACTGGTTGTCTTTTTGGTGGAACACCATCTGACCATGTCCACGGTCGCGCAGAAACACGACCTGTCAGATCCCGAGGTGATCGAACGGTTTGCGCGCATTGCCGGCTCAGAGCGCAAACTCACAGCACTTTATCTGCTCACGGTGGCCGACATCCGGGGGACCAGCCCCAAGGTGTGGAACGCCTGGAAGGGCAAACTGCTGGAGGACCTGTACCGTCTGACCCTGCGCGCCATGGGCGGAGAGGCACCGACGCGCAAGCAGCAATTGCTGGAAAGGCAGACTGAAGCCAAGCGCATCCTGCGACTCTACACCCTGAAAGACGATGCCCACGAGGCACTCTGGAAAACGCTGGACGTGCCATTTTTTCTGCGCAATGACCCCAATGACGTCGCTTGGGCCACGCGACACCTGTTCTGGCGCCCGGACGCGCCCGAACCGGTCGTCAAGGCGCGCCTGTCGCCGCTGGGCGAAGGACTTCAGGTGCTCATTTACTGCAAAGACCAGACCGACCTGTTTGCCCGTATCTGCGGATATTTTGACTCGCACAACCTGAGCATTCTGGATGCGCGCATCAACACGACCAAAACAGGTTATGCACTGGACAGCTTTCTGGTGTCAGACAGCACGCAACAGGCTTTCTATCGCGAACTGATCGCACTGCTGGAAAATGAACTGTCGGGCAATCTGAAGAACATGAGTCCCCTGCCCGAGCCTGTCAAAGGCCGCCCGAGCAGACGCTCCAAACACTTTCCGATCACGCCGTCAGTGCAGATCAAGGCCGATGAGCGCGGGCAATACCATGTGTTGCAACTGACGGCTGTAGATCGCACCGGTCTGCTGTTTGCGGTGGCCAGCGAGTTGGCCCATCACAAGATCGCCATACACTCAGCCAAGGTGCTGACGCTCGGGGATCGGGTGGAGGACACGTTTTTGATCACGGGCGGCGTTTTGAATTCGCCACGCCAGCAAATTGCACTGGAAACGGGACTGATGCAGGTGTTGAACGCTTGAGCAGTGGTGCGTGATACCGGATGCGGCCGGTATCCGTTCCGCAGCGCTCTCGCATCAGGCTCCTTTAATCGGACGCGACACCGATCCGATAGGGACCATTCAGTCCACTTCCAGCGCCACGAAAGCCGAGAGTATCTTGCAGACTTTGACCATGGATACACTGAGGGTTTTCTGTATGTCATCCATGGACACCGACGCTGCGCTGTCGCCTTTTCCGGCGGCCGGGTTCACAACCACCGCCAGTGCCGCGTAGGGAATTTCGAGTTCCCGGGCCAGCACAGCCTCTGGCATGCCTGTCATGCCCACGATGTCGCAGCCATCGCGTTCAAGCCTGCGGATCTCGGCGGCTGTTTCCAATCGCGGGCCCTGTGTGCAGCCATAAGTTGCGCCATCGAAAATCTCTTCCCCCACGGAGTCGCCAGCAGCCAGCAGCGCCTTGCGCAAGGCCGGTGTGTACGGATGGGTAAAATCGATGTGCACGACAGGCTGGTCCGGCCCCTCAAAGAAAGTGCCGCGCCGCCCGTGGGTGTAATCGATGATGCCGTCGGGCACCACCAGAGCACCGGTATACAAGTCTGCCCTGATACCGCCGACAGAGGCTACACCGACAATACCTTCTACCCCCATCTGCTTGAGTGCCCAGATGTTGGCGCAATAGTTGATGTCATGCGGTGCGATGGTGTGTCCGTAACCATGTCGCGCCATAAAAACGAGATCATGCCCCGCCAGACGCCCCACAGTCAGTACGCCGGAGGGTTCGCCGTACGGCGTGCGCATGACCTCGCGGCGCACAACCTCAAATTCGCTGAGTTTGGTCAGACCGCTTCCACCGATGACTGCGTACATGCACCCTCCTGTCAGTTTTTATCTTCCCGGATTGAAAAGTATCAACCCGCCCTGTTTTTAAGATAGTCGGTAAAGGCCTCGCCGACTTCACCATGCCGTACGCCAAGTTCCACGGTTGCCTGCAGATAACCGAGCTTTGAGCCACAGTCATAGCGCACACCGTTGTAGCGGAAAGCAAACGCAGGCTGATCGGCCAGCAAGGCCGCGATACCGTCTGTCAACTGGATTTCGCCGCCACTGCCCTTGCCGATGGTAGCCAGTTTGTCAAAAATCTGTGGGGTCAGGATATAACGACCCACCACAGCCAGATTGGTGGGCGCTTTTTCAGGAGCCGGTTTTTCAACGATGCCGGTGATGCGCTCAGAACTCGTATTCCAGGGGCTGCTGGACACGATGCCGTACTGCTTGGTCTGCTCGCGCGGCACCTCCTGCACGGCCAGCACACTGGCGCGCTCTTGCCGGTACACCTCTGCCATCTGCGCCGTCACGGACGGTACACCAGGGTCTGTGTACATCAGGTCATCTGCCAGCAGAACCGCAAACGGTTCATCCCCCACAACAGAACGTGCGCACAAAACCGCATGCCCAAGACCCAAGGCCTCTGCCTGACGGATGTAGATACAGTTGATATTGGACGGTACGACTTTCTGTACCAAGTCCAGCAATGCATTTTTGTTGCGCAAGGCGAGCTCAGCCTCCAGCTCATAGGCCTTGTCGAAATGATCTTCGATAGCGCGCTTGCTGCGGCCGGTGATGAAAATCATTTCGGTGATGCCTGCTTCGACAGCCTCTTCTACCGCATACTGAATAAGCGGCTTGTCCACCACCGGCATCATTTCTT
>SXZD01000274.1 GCA_005788065.1 Burkholderiales bacterium | reverse complement strand
GATGACGGCGTCATGCCCCAGACGATTGAGGCCATTCACCATGCCAAGGCAGCCAAGGTGCCTATCGTGGTGGCCATGAACAAGATCGACAAACCCGATGCCAACCCCGATCGCCTCAAGCAGGAATTGGTTGCGCACGAAGTCGTACCGGAAGATTACGGTGGCGAGTCGCCGTTCCTCCCCGTGTCGGCCAAGACCGGCCAGGGCATCGACGAGTTGCTCGAAAACGTGCTGCTGCAGGCCGAGGTTCTCGAACTGAAAGCACCCGTGGAGGCCCCCGCCAAAGGTCTCATCATCGAATCGCGTCTGGACAAGGGTCGTGGTCCGGTGGCAACCATGCTCATCCAGAGCGGTACGCTCAACCGTGGCGACGTGGTTCTGGCTGGGTCTGCCTATGGTCGGGTCCGAGCCATGCTCGACGAAAACGGTCGCCCCATCCAGTCGGCAGGTCCTTCCATTCCCGTGGAAATCCAGGGTCTGTCGGATGTGCCACCGGCCGGCGAAGAGGTCATGGTGCTGGCAGACGAACGCAAGGCGCGCGAAATTGCGCTGTTCCGTCAGGGCAAGTTCCGTGATGTGAAACTGGCCAAGCAGCAGGCATCCAAGCTGGAGACCCTGTTCGAACAGATGGCCGAAGGCGAGATCAAATCGCTGGCGCTCATCATCAAGTCCGACGTGCAGGGTTCGCAGGAAGCGCTGGTGCATGCACTCACCAAGCTGTCTACTGACGAGGTGCGTGTGCAGGTTGTGCATGCTGCCGTGGGTGGCATTACCGAATCGGACGTCAACCTGGCAGCGGCATCCAATGCGGTCATCATCGGGTTTAACACCCGTGCAGACCAGGGCGCCCGCAAGCTGTCCGAGAACCTCGGTATCGACATCCGTTACTACAACATCATTTATGACGCTGTAGACGAGATCAGAGCCGCCATGACCGGCATGTTGACCCCCGAAAAGCGCGAGAACGTGCTGGGCTCGGTGGAAATCCGCGAGGTCTATCGCATCTCCAAAGTCGGTGCGATTGCAGGTTGTATGGTTACCGACGGTCTGGTGCGTCGCAATGCCAGCGTGCGCTTGCTGCGTGACAACGTTGTTATCTGGACGGGTCAACTGGCGTCGCTCAAGCGTTTCAAGGACGACGTCAAAGAGGTCAAACAGGGCTTCGAATGCGGTCTGCAGTTGCACAACTTTGATGACATCAAGCAGGGCGACCAGCTTGAGGTATTTGAGGTGCAGGAAGTTGCCCGCACCACATTGGCCTGACAGCATGGCTGACAGCAGCAGACGAAAGGACACGGAGTTTCATGCGTCATAAATCCAAAGGCCCGTCGCGCGGTATCAGGGTGGCCGACCAGATCCAGCGTGATCTGGCCGAGCTCATTCCGCGCGAGTTGCGCAATCCGCGCATCGGGTTGGTGACGCTGACCGAAGTGGAAATCACGCCGGACTACGCGTACGCGACAGTGTATTTCTCCACATTGGGCGGAGAACCCCAAGAGGCCGCTGACGCACTGAACGAGTCTGCCGGCTATCTGCGCAACCTGCTGTTCAAGCGTCTGCACATTCACACCGTGCCCACCTTGCGGTTCAAGCATGACACATCGGTGGAGCGGGGCGCAGAGATGTCGCAACTCATCAACGAGGCGTTGCGCAACACCGCCAAGGATTGACGTTTTCAATCGTGAATCAGGTGCGCGTACGTCGCCGTTCGTTAAACGGTGTGCTTCTGTTTGACAAGCCTTTGGGTTGGTCTTCAAACGACGCGGTGCAGCGTCTGCGGGGGCTGTTCAATGCTGAGAAGGCCGGCCACACCGGCACGCTGGACCCGCTGGCCACCGGTTTGCTGCCAGTGCTGTTTGGTGAGGCGACCAAGTTTTCTGCCGACTTGCTGGACGCAGATAAAACTTACGTGGCGCGTGTGCGCCTGGGTTATAGCACCAGCACCGGTGACCTCGAAGGTGAAGCGGTCAAACGCGCGCCCGACGCGTCGTACACGCAGTTGACGGCAGAACAGATTGAGCGGGTGCTGCGCAGTTTTGAAGGCGATCAGCAACAGGTGCCGCCGATGTATTCCGCGCTCAAGCGCGACGGGCGTGCCTTGTATGAATATGCCCGCGAGGGCGTGGAAGTTGAGCGACAGCCGCGGGACATTCATATCTCGGCGATACGCCTGATGGATGTATTTCACGGCAACGTCACGGCAGACGGGCAGACTGTGTCTGAGTTCGACATGTCGGTGACCTGCAGTAAAGGTACGTATATCCGCGTGCTGGCCGAAGACATCGGTGAGAAGTTGGGTTGCTTTGCGCATTTGTCGGCTTTGCGGCGAACAGCGGTTGGTGACTTGCAGTTGGACCAGCGGGCGCGGACATGGGACGCTCTTTGTGAGCATGCGGTCGAAGTGGCCGATAAAGTGCAAGATGAAGTACGGCGCGGTGCAACGCCATCGCGCCCACCCCGCATGCGGCTGGATGATGCGCATGTCAACGGACATCTGGCGCCGGTAGACAGTTTGTTGAGCAGTCTGCCGGCCATTGAATTGGTGCCTGAGCTGGCACAACGTTTTACACAGGGGCAGAGATTGCCACTGGGCAACAGGACAGAGCAGGGGCGGGTGCGCGTTTATCGCACGCAAGCGCATGCTTTATTGGGAACCGGTTTTTTGAATAACGACGGGGCGGGAAATTCGCTGTTGTGCCCCGAACGACTTGTACGAGAGCAACTATCATGACGCGCGCATTACGCAACATCGCCATTATCGCCCACGTGG
>SXZD01000273.1 GCA_005788065.1 Burkholderiales bacterium | reverse complement strand
ATCGACACCGAGCGCGAGCGCATCTCCCTGGGTATCAAGCAACTGTCCGGCGACCCCTTCACCGTCTTTGCTTCCAGCAACGACAAGGGCTCACTGGTCACCGGTACCGTCAAGTCGGTTGATCCCAAGGGTGCTGTCATTTCCCTGGGTGACGACGTCGAGGGTTACCTGCGTGCGTCCGAACTGTCCACCGACCGGGTTGAAGATGCCCGCAACGTGCTCAAGGAAGGCGATACCGTCAATGCCATGGTGGTGAACATCGACCGCAAGTCGCGTTCCATCAACCTGTCCATCAAGGCAAAAGATCAGGCCGACACCGACGAAGCCATGAAGCGCATGGCCTCCGAGAGCAGCGCTGCCAGCGGCACCACCAATCTGGGTGCGCTGCTGAAAGCCAAGCTGGGCAACAACTGATCGCCGCTGCTTGATATGTTGATGTGTGTGGCGGGCCTGCGGGCCCGCCACTTCTAATGCTGACTGACTGTATGACCCGTTCGGAACTGATTGCCATTCTGGCTGAGCGCTTTCCCAAGTTGCCCCTGCGCGATACCGACTTTGCCGTCAAGACCATCCTGGACTCCATGAGCCGCTCCCTGTCTGAGGCGCAGCGCATCGAAATCCGTGGTTTTGGAAGTTTCTCCCTGACACGTCGCCCGCCGCGCGTTGGACGCAACCCCAAGTCCGGTGAGCAAGTCATGGTGCCCGAGAAGTGGGTTCCCCATTTCAAGCCGGGTAAAGAGCTGCGCGAGCGTGTGGACCAATCTGCCGCCCGTTACCCCATCATCGACGCTGATGCGTCCGAAGACGACAAGGGCGACGGCCAGTGAAGGCGCTGGGCTGGATCGCTCGCATTCTGCTTTTTTTTCTCATCCTCAGCTTTTCCCTGCGCAATACCCAGGCTGTCATTGTTGAAATGCTGCCCGGGTATGTGTTGCAGGCGCCACTGATCATCATACTTCTGTTGACTTTTGTCGCTGGCGTCACCGTCACGTGGCTGCTCATGCTACCCTTGCTGCTCCGTTATCGCAGGCTCACGCGGACGGGCGAAACGCAGATTTCATCCGCGACAGATAAAACCAACAACTAAGACAACAACTGAGAACCATGGAATTTGAATTCTGGTGGTTGCTGATCATTCCGCTGGTCTTTGCATTGGGTTGGGTAGCAGCCCGGCTTGACCAAAAGCAGGCGATGGCCGAAGCCAAGGCCATGCCCAAGTCCTATTTCCGAGGCGTCAACTTTCTGTTGAGCGAACAGCCGGACAGGGCAGTGGATGCATTTCTTGAAGCGGCTCAGATCGATACCGAAACAGCCGAATTGCACTTTGCGTTGGCCAACTTGTTTCGCAAGCGCGGGGAAATTGATCGGGCTATCCGGTTGCATCAATTTCTGCAGGACCGAACCGATTTGGCTGAGCACCAGCGCCATCAGGCCACCTATGAGTTGGGTGTGGACTTCTTGCGAGCCGGCATTCTTGACAGGGCGGAGACCGCCTTCAAAAGTCTGACACAGTCACGTCTTGCATCCAAGGCAGCCCGTCAGTTGCTGGAACTCTACGAGCTTGAAAAAGAATGGGAAAAGGCCATCGCTCAGGCCGATATCCTACGCGATCTGGGTGCGCCGATTCCCTCCCGCGACCTGGCGCATTTTTATTGCGAGCTGGCTGAGCTGTGCATCAGCCGCAAAGAGGGTGGGCGCGCGGCCGACCTGCTGCAAAAGGCTTTGGAGGTTCAGCCCGACAACGTTCGCTGTTCGTTGATGCTGGGCGAGTTGGCCTTGAGCCGCAATCAGTTGCAGCAGGCTGTAGCCCACTGGCGCAGCGCCGAGAAGCAGAACCCATGGTATCTGCCTTTGATTGGCGAACATCTCTGGAAAGCCTATGAGCAACAGGGCGACATCGAAGGTGGACTGAAGGCGCTGGAAGAGTACTGCACCCACTATCCGTCCATCGACCTGTTGAAGGTCTGGTTTGCTGCGCTGCTGGACCACCGGGGTGCAGATGAGGCCTATCTGAAGTTTCGCACCGAGGTGCGTCGAATGCCCAGCCTGCTGGGTCTGGACCGGCTGCTTGAGGCCCAGTTGAGTCAGGCCCAGGATGATGACAAGGTGCAGGACTTGAAGCTGATCCGTGAACTGATGTCGCGTCACACGACGCGCCTGTCGCGCTTTCGCTGCCATTCTTGCGGCTTTCAGGCCAAGAAATTTTACTGGCAGTGCCCGGGCTGCGCACAGTGGGATGCCATGATTCCGCGTCGGGTTGAAGAGCTGGATTTCTATCCGGTGTCCGAACGTCCTGCAGAGCGTGTGAAGTCCTGAATCCGGTTTGGGGAGACACTCAATGAGCAACATGATGCAGCAGTTGAAAGGTGCCAGGGTTCTGGTGGTCGGCGATTTGATGCTGGACCGCTATTGGTTCGGTGATGTCAGCCGTATTTCGCCTGAAGCGCCCGTACCTGTAGTGCTGATTGATCACTTGGACGAGCGGCTGGGTGGTGCGGCCAACGTGGCGCGCAACGCGGCTGCGCTGGGTGCGCATACCGCCATCATGGGCGTGTTGGGCGTCGATGAGCCGGGTGACCGGGTGGCGCAGATGCTGCAGGATGCCGGCGTAGCAACCCACGTGGTGCGTGATGAGCAGAGTCCGACCATCATCAAGCTGCGCGTGGTGGGGCGTCAGCAGCAATTGCTGCGCATCGATTTCGAGAAAGCGCCCAGCCGCGACGTACTGCTGGAAAAGCTGGACCAGTTTGCCTCTCTGTTGCCCGACTTTGATCTGGTGGTGCTGTCCGATTATGGCAAGGGCGGGTTGACCCACGTGACCGAAATGATCCGTCTGGCTGCCGCCGCGGGCAAGCCCGTACTCGTCGACCCCAAGGGTGAGGAGTATCAAAAATATGCAGGTGCTACTGTTTTGACGCCCAACCGGTCCGAATTGCGTCAGGTGGTGGGTCGCTGGAAAAATGAGCAGGACTTGCGTGAAAGGGCCCAGCGTCTGCGGTCAGACCTGCCGGTCAAGCACTTGCTGTTGACGCGATCGGAAGAGGGTATGACCCTGTATGCCGACAATGATGAATTGCATGTTCCGGCTCAGGCGCGTGAGGTTTATGATGTGTCGGGTGCTGGCGATACGGTGATCGCTACGTTGGCTGTGTCCATGGCGGCCGGCATCGACATACATGAGGCAGTGCGTCTGGCCAACAAGGCTGGTGGCATTGTGGTGGGCAAACTGGGAACGGCTGTCATTTCGCCGGAAGAGTTATTTGCCTGATCAACACGGTTGCACATATTCCGTTGTACAAAGACGGCCGCCCCGGAGCGGCTCTGGAGACCAAGCATGAGCATCATCGTAACCGGCGCTGCTGGCTTTATCGGCAGCAATCTGGTCAAGGCCCTCAATGAGCGCGGGCACACCGACATCATCGCGGTTGACAACCTGACCAATGCCGACAAATTCCTGAATCTCACCGACTGCGAGATTGCCGATTACATGGACAAGCGGGATTTTCGGCAGCGTCTGCAAAAGGGCCAATTGCCCAACAAGATCGAGGCCATCCTGCATCAGGGCGCATGTTCGGACACCATGGAGCACGACGGTGTTTACATGATGGACAACAATTACCGTTACACCCTGGAACTGTTCGAGTTCGCGCAGAGCAGGGGCATTCCGTTTCTGTATGCGTCATCAGCGGCCGTTTACGGTGGCAGCACACAGTTTGTGGAAAGCCGCGAACTGGAGGCTCCCCTGAATGTGTACGGCTATTCGAAGTTCCTGTTTGACCAGGTGCTGCGGCGCTGGATGAAGGCGGGTCTGAAGTCGCCAGTTGTGGGTTTCCGGTATTTCAATGTGTATGGCTTCCGTGAACAGCACAAGGGCCGCATGGCTTCCGTGGCTTTCCACAACTTCAACCAGTTTCGCGAGGGCGGCAAGGTCAAGCTGTTCGGCGGCTATGGGGGCTATGAGGCGGGATGTCAGCAGCGCGACTTCGTGTCGGTAGAAGATGTCGTGAAAGTGAACATGCACTTTCTGGAAAAGCAGGGACCGTCGGGGGTTTACAACCTCGGTACCGGTCGGGCACAGACGTTCAATGATGTGGCGCTGTCCACCCTGAACACGCTGCGCAAGTCGCAGGGGCAGTCTGCGCTGTCGCTGACGCAGGCTGTGTCGGACGGGCATATCGAGTATGTGCCCTTCCCGGATGCTTTGAAAGGCAAGTATCAGTCGTATACGCAGGCCGATCTGACCCAGCTGCGCGCAGCTGGTTATGACGGCGCTTTCTATACGGTGGAAGAGGGTGTGGAGCGGTACGTGTCCCGCTTGATTGAGCGGCGCAAGGGCTAAAGAGTTACCCCGCGAAAGCAGGGGTGATTTGGAACCTTTCGGGAATTTCCGTCACTTAAATAATGGATGATGCAGCAAGTGAGGCTTTGCTTGTTGCGGGTGCCTGCAATAGGTGCCCTGCTGGCCGCGCGGCTTTGCCCGTGTAGGCAGCTAGTCCATGTCTCCTCAAGCCCTTCGGGCCCGCCTTTCGGTGGGCCCGCTTTTTTGGGGTCGCGCGCGGTTCAGCAGCACATCACTCGTCGCTCGTCACTTCTTATGCTCACGCCGCAGTGCCGGTGAAATACCATTGAAAAACAATGGCCAGCATGGTCATCAGCGCAGTGACCCCAAGTCCGAGCGCCAAAGCCAGTGCAGTCACGGTCAAACCGTTTGACTGACGTGTGTCTGGCGGTGCGCCGGGTGCAAATTTCAGATTCCAGCGTTCATCTGGCATCAAGCCCAGATACAGCGTATCGACTGCGCTGGCAAAAAATGACACGCCAAACAGCAACAGGTACAGCCAGTCCGTGCCCCGCAGACTCAGACCTGTGGCCAGCAGGAGATAGGCGATATAAGCCCACCCGCGGCTGCGTCCCAGATAAAACCAATGAAAGCCCGCTGTGCCAAACAGAAGGGCGAGCCACACAGCAACGGTTTTGCTTTTGTTGATGTTGCGGACTTTGTCAGTGCTTTCATTTTTGACTGGGCAGGATTCGGGCGTTGAAGACATCGTCGTCATTGAGTAATCGCTAAAATTCCTTTAATATAGCGGGTTTTCCGACTTGGCTCTTGCCGGGTTGGTTCGAAATCTCAAAAATCCGCATTTAGAGAATCCAAAAGGATACCCCATGGTTGTTATTCGCCTTGCACGCGGCGGCTCCAAAAAGCGCCCGTTTTTCAGCATCGTTGCTACCGATTCGCGCAATCGCCGTGACGGCCGTTTCATCGAGCGCATCGGTTTTTACAACCCCGTGGCCGGTGGAAGCGAAGAAGGTCTGCGGATCGCTGCTGACCGTCTGACGTACTGGCAAGGTGTGGGCGCACAACTGTCTCCCACCGTGGCCCGTCTGGTCAAAGTCAATACGAAAAAAGCGGCTTGAAAGAATCCAAGCCGGGGCTGAATTTGCTGTGGGAACGCCTGTCGGCGAACCGGCCCGATTCGGTCCAACCGTCTGATCTTGTCGAGCTGGGTCGCATTGGCGAACCCTACGGCGTAAAAGGGTGGATCAACGTTCACCCTCACAGCGGCGACAACACTGCTCTGAAGCAATCCAAAACCTGGTATCTCAAGCGGCCTGAGCCCCCGAGGGTCGTGGGTGCCTTTTCTTCTGCTTCGGCAGGAGAGAGTAGTGATGTGGCCATCGCGGTAGGCGTTGTTGCTGCCCGCATGCACAGTGGTCGTCTGGTTGCCCAGTTGAATGGCATCGATGACCGGTCTCAGGCCGAGCTTCTCAAGGGCGCTCATGTGTGGGTGTCGCGTTCATCTTTCCCCCCGCTCAAAAAAGGCGAGTTTTATTGGGTCGACCTGCTGGGGCTCCGCGTGCTTAACCGCGAGGGCGTCATGCTGGGCCTGGTGATCGAGGTGACCGACCACGGTGCCCACCCCATTTTGTGTCTGGATGCAGGCGAGGGGCTTGAAGAGCGTCTTATTCCCTTTGTGCCCGCGTACGTCGACTCGGTAGACCTGGCAGAGCGGGTGATTTCCGTTGACTGGCAAGCCGATTACTGAGTTCGGGGAGGGCTTCATGTCTGATCCTCCTGTGTCTGATCCACCGGTATCTGCGTCCCCGGCATCGGCTTCTTTGATGCCTGACACGTCTGTCACACCCGTTCCGCCTGTTCCCCAGTTCGACGTCATCACCCTGTTTGCCGATTATTTTGATGCGTTCAAAACCCTGGGTGTCGTTGGTCGCGCATTCAAGCAGGGCAGGGCGGTCATCCGTTTCTGGAATCCGCGCGATTTTGCCACCGACGCCTATCGCACCATCGATGATCGCACTTACGGCGGCGGGCCGGGCATGGTGATGATGGCGCCGCCTTTGGCCGATTGCATCAAGGCGATCCGGCAGGCCCACGGAGAGGACGGACGTCCCGTGATTTTCCTGACGCCGCATGGTCCTTTGCTCAAACAGCGCCATGTGCAGCAACTGTCGCTGACGGCAGGTGCCATTCTGTTGTGCGGGCGATATGAGGGGGTAGATCAGCGATTCATTGATCGGTATGTGGACCAGACCTTTTGCATCGGAGACTTTATTGTGTCGGGCGGAGAATTGCCCGTGCAGTTGCTTCTCGATGCATGGGTTCGTCTGCTGCCTGGTGTACTCAACGATGATCTGTCTGCCCAGCAGGATTCGTTTACGACCGAGCGACTCGACTGCCCGCATTACACCCGTCCGGAGGTTTTTGAGGGAGAAACCGTACCGGAGGTGCTTTTATCCGGAAATCATGGCAAAATAGCGGGCTGGCGAGAAAAAATGTCGCAAACGCTGACTGAAAAATTTCGACCAGACCTGTTGCAGCAAAAGACGCAGTAAACATTGCACAAGCAACGAACAAGCAACGCACAAATAACGGTCCGCAGTAGGTCCATAGTCGTTCAACACTCGATTCATGGCCTTGCCCGATTCCGTAATGTCGTTGGCACCTTGGCCGCATCAGGATTTTTATTTTAAACACATCATCCTCTGGCAGGCATCCTTGTGTGTAGCTGGTGGGGCGCGCTGATTGGCGTGCTCTGCAACCGGTTAGACAGCAAGGGCACCATGCGCTGACCATGATGAAAACGGAGCTGAAATGGATCTCATCAAGACCCTCGAGCAGGAAGAAATTGCCCGTCTCGGAAAAACCATCCCCCAGTTTGCACCCGGCGACACCGTGGTGGTCAACGTCAACGTGGTTGAAGGTAACCGCAAGCGCGTTCAGGCCTACGAAGGTGTGGTCATTGCCAAGCGCAACCGTGGTCTGAATTCTTCTTTCATCGTTCGCAAGATTTCGTCTGGCGAAGGCGTTGAGCGTACCTTCCAGGTGTACTCACCGCTGATCGCTTCCATCGAAGTCAAGCGCCGGGGTGATGTT
>SXZD01000272.1 GCA_005788065.1 Burkholderiales bacterium | reverse complement strand
GCTGCACGGTCGGGCGCAATTTTTCGGATGCGATCCGGCGGAGCCGATCTCCGAACGCCCGTTGATGCATCGGGGGAGGTTGGCCGGTATTGACGACTGTCCGGACAGTCAGGGGCCAAGCCTGGAACAGTTGAGACCGGAAAAAGCGAGATGTCGTTCGGAGCAGCGCCATTACTGGGTAGCCGACAAAAGCAGCCGGACTACTTCGGCAGTGCAAACCAGAGCGCCAGCGGCACAAATGCGAGGCTTGCCAAGTTGCCCACCATCACCAGTGATGCGACGGTGGCTGGCTCCTGATTGTATTTTTCAGCGAATACAAAATTCAGCACCGCAGGCGGCAACGCGCCAAACACCAGCAGCATGCCCGGTTGAACGCCCGGTAAATCCAGCAAATGAATCATGGGCAAAGCCGCAGCCACACCAAACAAAGGGCAGGCCACCGAGCCTATGATCGCCAACTTCCATTGCGATACTGCCGATTGCGTCAAGCGCACGCCAAGCGAAAACAGCAACAACGGAATGGAGATGTCGCCCACGAGTTTGATCGACAATCGCAGAGGTTCCCACATCTGAAAACCGGTCAGTGAAACCGTCAGGCCTGCAATCGAGGCGGCGATAACGGGCACCCGCCATAACTGCCACAAGCGCGTTTGCCGATCCAGCATGGCCGTGCCAATGGCATAGTGCATGGTGTTCTCGACCATGAACATGACCACCGCTGCCGGCAATGCCGCCTCGCCAAATGCCAGCATGGCCAGCGGCAAACCCATGTTGCCGGAGTTGGTGAACATCATCGGTGGCACGAACGTTCGCGCGGAAACGTTCAGCATGCGTGCGAGCGGCCATGCCAGCAGACCGCTGACAAGGACAATGACTGCGGCGCCTATGGCCAGTTTTGAGTAGGTGGCAAGCTCCGCGTTGCGCGCGGTGAGTGCAGAAAACACCAGCGCAGGCACAAAAATGTCCATGTTCAACTGGTTGGCAAAGCGCATGTCGGGCTGATGGCGACGGCCATACACAAAGCCGCCTAGGACAATTGCGTAAATCGGAAATACAATACCGAGAATTTGATAAAACATTGACAGTTTTTTACTGATTTTTCAGGGGTTTTTGTGTCTGGAACAAGCTCTGCGCAGGTCACAATGCGCACCTCGGATCGTCATTGGCTAGGTGTCGTGACCTTCATTTCGCTGGTGGTGTGCATTAGCACATGGTTTGCCATCATGACACCATTGGTAATTCTACGCACGGTGCCCGTCTACCGCATTCAGCGTATTTTCGCCCGGCTGAACGTGAAGTTTGCAACCTTCTGGGTGGGCAGCAATCAACTGCTCTACAAGGTTTTGCATCCGCGTATCCGGCCCATCGAGATCGAAGGGACGCTCAAGCGCAATAAAAGCTACATGGTGCTGTCCAACCACCAGTCATGGGCCGATATTCTGGTGCTGTTCAATGCCATGCACAAACGTCTGCCCTTCCTGCGTTTCTTTCTCAAACAGGAATTGATCTGGGTTCCCATTGTGGGTGTGATCTGCTGGGCCATGGACTTCCCGTTCATGCGGCGCTACAGCGCCGAGAAGCTGGCACGCAACCCTGAACTGGCCAGCAAAGACCTGGAGACAGCGCGTAAGGCCTGTGAAATCTACAAGCTGGATCCGGTTGCGGTGGTCAATTTTGCGGAAGGCACACGCTTTTCACCCAAGAAAGCCAAGCGCTCGAAGTCCCCGTACCGCCATCTGCTCAAGCCCAAGTACGCAGGGCTTTCTGCCGCGTTCAATGCCATGGGCGAACAGTTTGCGGGTATCGTCGACATCACCATCGACTATGATCCGTGCGGCAGGTCTATCGCATGGAGCTGGCTGTGCGGCGGGCAATCCGGCGCGCGCGTGCATGTGCGCGTCATTCCGGTTCCGCAGCATCTGATTGCAGGCAACTACCGTGAAGATGCCGCTTTCCGTCAGGAGTTCAAGCAATGGCTTGATGGCGTATGGGCTGAAAAAGATGCCCGACTGCAGGCATTGCGGTCACCGCAAGCCGCTGGGGCAACGGTCACTTCACACGAAACCGAGGCGGCCTGAGTCAGCCAGAGTCTGCCAGTGCAAGGTTGTTCAATTCGCTAACCGCCTGAATGTTCCAAGTCTGTACGAAGGCTTGGATGCATTGGCTTGAGGTCTCAGCCCTCAGGCTTCAGGATTGGTTAAAGCAGTGCTCAGCGCTTGGGAGCAAACAGATAGTCGGCCACGTACGGATTGGTGTCGCGCTCTTCGCCAAACGTCGACGTCGGGCCATGCCCGGGAATGAACCGTATATCGTTGCCCAACGGGAAGAGTTTGTTGCGGATGGAGTCAATCAGGTCCTGATGGTTGCCCTTCGGAAAATCGGTGCGACCAATCGAGTTCTGAAAAATCACGTCCCCGACAACTGCGAGCCGATCTTTTTCGCTCACAAACACCACATGCCCCGGCGTATGCCCGGGGCAGTGAAACACTTTCATTGTCTGCGCACCAAAATTCACCGTGTCGCCATCATCGAGCCAACGGTCAGGCGTAAACGCTGTCGCCGGCGGAAAGCCGAACTGCACGCTTTGAACCGGCAGCAGGTCGATCCAGAATTTTTCGGCTTTGTGAGGACCTTCGATCGGCACACCCAAATCCGCAGCCAGTGCCGCAGCACCGCTGCAGTGGTCCACATGTCCGTGAGTAAGCAGAATCTTCTCAACCGTGACGCCGTTTTTGCGGATCAATTCCTTGATATCGTCGAGGTCACCACCGGGGTCGACCACTGCTGCATGCTTTGTCTCTTCGCACATGAGCAGCGAACAGTTTTGGGCAAATTGCGTAACGGGGAGAATGGCGACTTTCATGGCGATGCGGCGGCTGACGATACGTGAGGCCTCATTGTACGCCGGATGTCGATGACGACAGCCATGTGAAAGCCATTCACGTGACGACCCGATGATGGCGCCGTGCCGATGCGTTTGGTGGCTACCCGGTAATGGCGCTGCTCCGTACGACATCTCGCTATTTCCGGCCAGCCTCCCCGATGCATCAAAGGGCGTTCGGAGATCGACTCCGCCGGATCGCATCCGAAAAATTGCGCCCGACCGTGCAGCGGGCGTCCCGAGCAAATCACTGATTTGCGAGGGTTGAAGCGCCGCGAAGACGGCGTTCAAAGCACGTCAACGTTGAGGGGGCAATTTTTACGGGAGAACCGCCGGAGCGAATCCGGACGCCTAAGACGCACAGTCGGAGCGAATCCGGACGCTTAAGATGAACCGTTCGTATCTCTGGGTGAGCAAAACGTCTGCGGCGACCTCACTTCTGGACTTGCTTCACCGTCGCATAGGTCTGAATCGCCGTCGTGGCCACCAGCGACAAGGCCATATCCGCGCCTTCCGTGTTGCGATTGGTCGTCTGGGCTATCGCAGAGACCATTTGCCCCTGCATTTTGCGCGCTGTATCCAGTCTGTCATCCACCGGCTTGTTTTGAGCCACCTGCTGGGCCGCGGCAGAAAAGAACACCGTCGCAGACGGTCCCACCTCAGGCTGCCGCACCGGAACGTCCGAAGGGGGTTGTGGCTTGACCTGACCCGTGCGAATTTGCAGGTCACGCTTTTGCGAACTATCAGTGGTATTCGGGCCGACGGCGTTGACCACGGTGCACCTCTGCTCTATGGCCGGATTAACCAGATGTTTCAGATTATCCGGCATTGAGCCCGCACCTGCGCATGGCAATTGTAAATATCTCTTAAATCGACGGAACTTGTCGGCAGGATTTTGTTCTCGCACACCGCTACAATCAGACCCGTATGGTCACACGCATGCGCTCATGCAGACCCGCAACCAGTAAAGCAGCCCATCCCGTTCATGGCCAAACATTCCGACCTTCCCGGCGAATTGTCGATCGTATCCGGCTCCTGGCGCAAACTCTCCGGCATGGCCGGCGAAGTGCGCCGCGCCGTGTTCATCGTCGAGCAGGGTATTCCGGAGGAGGAAGAATGGGATGATGCCGACGCGGTTGCCGGTCATTGGGTTGCCTTGCTTGATGGCGAAGCAGTGGGCTGCGCCCGCATGACATCCGAAGGCAAGATCGGTCGCATGGCCGTGCTGGCAGAGTATCGCGGCAAAGGCATCGGTACTGCGCTGCTGCAGGCTTGTGTGGCTTATGCGCTTGAACGCAGGTTTGCCAGCGTGAAGCTCAGCGCGCAGCAGCATGCCCTGTCGTTCTATGAGAAGCAGGGTTTCACCGCTTTCGGTGAACCGCACGTTGAGGTTGATATTCCGCACCAGTGGATGCAGAAAACATTGTCCACCACGCCCCAGAGTGTGCCGCTATCGGATTTTATGGCAAGCGTCTCAGCCGTGATCGACGCACTGCCAGAGAAGTGGGTCACCGGTACGCTGTCAGAGCTGCGACGACATGGCAGCGGGCATGTGTATTTTACGCTTGCCCAGACCGATGACAGTGGTCAACTGTTGGCCAAGTGTCGCGCCGTCATGTGGCGTGGTGTTGCCGGGGCCATTGAACAGCGATTCCGTCAGGCCACCGGCATGTCGCTGGCCAACAATCAGGCCGTCATGGTCAAAGTGCGTGCGCAGTCGCATGCCGTGCATGGTTTCACATTGGTCGTAGATGATATTCATCCCGAGTTTACGGTCGGTCAACTCGCTGCCCGGCTCGAACAGATTCGCCGGCAGTTGCAGGCCGAGGGTCTGTTTGACCGCAATCGCCAGATCGGTGTGCCGTCGGACTTTTTTCGTGTCGCGGTGCTGAGCCCCGCCGATGCAGCGGGCTTGGGAGATTTTCGCAGTCGGGCCGATACCTTGAGTGCCTGCGGCATCGTCGATTTTGTCTACTTTACAGCCACATTCCAGGGGCCCCAGACGGTGTCTGCTGTGTGCGATGCGTTGCGCAGGATTGAGGCCTTGCACGCACAGGGGCAGTCGTTTGATGCATTGGTCATCATTCGCGGCGGTGGCAGTGAATGGGATCTGGCTTGCCTGAACGAAATCGATATTGCAAGAGTCATCTGCAACATGCCCATGCCGGTGCTGTGCGGCATCGGTCATGAGAGGGACAGCACCATCATCGACGAGATTGCCTGTCGTCGTTTGCCTACCCCGTCGATGGTGATCGACTTTATCGAGTCTACCGTCATGTCGCGCCTGCAGCGCATCATCGTCAACATGCGTGACATCCGCACGCGCGTGCGTCAGCAGATGGAGCGTGCCTCAGACCTGCTGCAGCGGAACATTTTGACGGTGTCTGATCAGGCGCGTTCGCGGACCGAGATGGCAGAAAGCCGCCTGCTCCTGCTGCGTTCGCAGGTGAATGATGCCGCCCGCGCCAGACTCACAGAGAGCGCAGGTCTTGCGTCAGACCATGTGCGAGACCTTGTTGCGCGTGCACGGTCGACTGTGTCGGAGGCGCAGCAGGCGGTGTTTCGGCAGCACATGATGGTTGCAGAACATGCAAGGCGTGAGGTGGCGCTGATGCAGCAGTCGCTGGATCAGATCCGTGCCCATGCATTGCCGCAGGCGGTGCGTTTGCAGATGGAAACAGCCAGCCTCAGACTGACATCACTGCATGATTTTGTCCGCTCGCAAGACCCGGTGGATGTGTTGAAACGCGGTTATGCCATGGTGCTGGATGCACACGGACAGGCGGTCACCGATGCGGCGCATGTGCGCGGCAAGACCACGGTAACCCTGCGCATGCGGGATGGACAGGTCAGGATGAAACCGCAGACTGATGATGCGAATTCAATGGACGGTGTCGGTGATGGTAACCGGACCGGCGATGCCCGCGATTTGAAAAACTGAACGATCATGGATGCTCAAAGCAGAGGAAGCGCATGACCCAAAACAAAACCCCAGGCACCAGCCCAGCCACTTACCCACCCCTGGATCCGGATAGCTTCAACCAGGCTTATGCGAGGCTTGATGCGATTGCCAACAAGCTGCGGTCTGCCGACAACCGGCTTGATATCGATGCGCTCTTGCCCGATGTACAGGCTGCATTGGCCGCCTACGAGATCTGCAGTCAGCGTCTGGCTGCCGTGCGTGAGGCCCTCGAGGCGCAACTCGGGGATGGCTCGACGGGTTGACCAGTTTTGTCGCGCAGCGGTATTGTGCCGCTGCGCTGCGCTGCTGTGATGTGCCGCTGTGTTGAGCGGATTTATCGCGCTACTTTATCGCGCTACTTTATCGCGCTACTTTATCGCGCAGGACGCGTGCCTGAATCTCGGTTTCAATGAGCGCAGCAAAGTCTTTCAGATCGGCCAGATCGCGTTCATCAAATTCGCGGGCTGCATCATGCAGCAGGCACAGGGTACCGAGAATGATGCCGCGCGGTGAATACACCGGCGCGCCGGCATAAAACCGGATTCTGGGTCGACCCACCACCAGCGGATTGTCATGGAAGCGGGGGTCGTGGGCCGGGTCGAGCACCACAATCGGTTCGCCTTTTTCCACCACATGCCCGCAGAAAGAGACACTGCGCGGTGTTGATTTGTCTTCCAGTCCACAGGCCGACTTGAACCATTGCATGTCCTTGTAGACCATGGACATGAGTGCCACATTCACGCCGAAGTGTCTGCGGGCCAAACGCGTGATGCGATCAAAATTCTGCTCGGGTGGCGACACGACCAGGTCGAGTGCTTCCAGTTCGGCGGTGCGTTCGGATTCATTGGGGCAAAGCGGTGCTTCTATCATGGCTGGGATCTGCCTCAGATACTGCAGTGGACGACGTGCAACAGTTGTACCTCATGCTAGACATTCATTGTGTTGTACTGAATGACCGCACGTCAATCCGATATCACCCTAATCCAGCGTGTTCACTCAATCTTGCAAATCAGCCGGCATGGGCCTTCACGAAATCGATTGCGATCCGGGCAACATCCGCTGTTTTTTCCATGGGCAGAAAATGGGTGCTGCCTGCCAGTTCTATGATGTCCCAATGTGGATGAATCGCGCGTGCCTTACGCCGGGAGCGCAGGCTGCAGGTGGTGTCCTTCTGAGCAACCAGCAAACTGACAGGCGCCTTGATACTGCCCACAAAGCGCCACGGCCAGCATTCGCCCATGGCGAATGTGCGCGACTCCCATGCCGGCTTGCATCGCAGCTGCACGCTATCCGGTCCTGATGGCGCAAACGCTCCATCCACATAGGCTCGCAGCCATTCGTCGGGCCACGTGGCAAATGAACGCCGTTGGCGGTAAGTATTGTAGGCCTCATCCAGCGATGCAAATTGCGCACGGCGGCGTTTTGCACCGGCCGCAAGCGGAAATCGGTCGCTGCGCCCAACCCACTGCAGCAGGCGAAACGGAATGCCTTGCGACGGATCCAGCATTACCGGGTCCATGGCAATGACCCCTTTCACACGTTCAGGCCTGCTTGCGGCCACAGCCAGGCTGCAAAGCCCGCCAATACTGTGTCCGGCAAGAAAGACAGGCTGGTCCATGCTGTCCACCACATGCGCCAGGTCGCCGTAGTAGCGCTTCCAGCTTCGCAGGCTGTGGGGATGGGCATTGAGCGAACTGTAACCGTGACCCCGTGCATCCGGCGCGATGATGTCCATGTGCCCGCACAGCCGCCTGAACAAGGGCTCGTAAGTGGCCGAATGAAATCCGGTTGCATGCGAAAAAACCAGCAAAGGCCTGGGCTCCGACTGACCCGCCTGCGCTTTTGATCCGGCACTTGCCGGTGGTGCAGTCAATCCCTCAACGCTGCCATTCAAATGGTCAGGTGATGTCATGTGCCAGTTCAGCGCAGACAGTACCCCGCCCTCCGGGTGGGCAATCTCGATCCGTGTCGGTGTCATTGTGCTGCGCGGCTTTCGGTTGTACGGCTTTCTGTGGTTCGAACCAGCAGGACCATGAAGCGCTTGCGCAGTTCGGCAGCCTCCTCCGGTGTGGCTTCGATGTATCCGATGGCATTGTCGCGACTGCCCAGCACGCTGAGCATGCGGTTGCGGTCGCGGACCTCCTCGGGCGGTGTTCCCAGGCCGACATAGCGGCGTGTGGCCCAGTAGGCTGTGTATTCGGTTTCGGTTTTGCCGATGACCATGGTGAGGAATTTTTGCCGGACCGGACTGTCGACCACATAGTTCAGCGGGATGAGCGAACGGTTATTCACTTCAATCTGCTTGCCTGTGTAAAGTCGCTCGGTGATCCGTTCGGTCAGGCCGGTGATGTCGGTCTTTGAGACGATGTAAAGTTCAGCGCGAGCCGATGCAAGGCCGCCTAGCAGCAGTAGCAGAGTCATCAGGTGACGCAGTGCGCGCAACATGTCCTGGTTCTCAGAATATGGTGCTGTAGGACAGGGTCATGACCCTGATTTCGCGGTCAGCCGGAATGCTGTCAAACAGGAAAGAGTCTGCGCCGGTGCGTATGCGGTTGATCTCTCCTTTCAGCTTGGACAGCGGTGCCAGGCTATAGGCCACGCCCAGTGCGGTGGAATTGTTTTTCCCACTGCCGACCTCCAGATAGTCAGATGCAGCCAGCGATACGTACGGTGTGTATTTGCCGAAAGTTTTTTCAACGATCAGGGCGCTGCTGTCCACGGTGGGCTTGCCCGCAGAGCGTGGGTAGGCCGCATTGAAATATTCAAAGCGCCCGATGACCGGGCCGATCGGGCCACGTAGCCCAACCGTCCGCGCATTGACCGTCAGCGGGAAGCCGGGGTCGTCACTGTTGTAACGTGACAGGTTGACCTGCGCCGAATACGCGCCCGAATCGATGCGCATGTTCACACCGGCCAGGTCCAGCGGTGTATTGACGTAACGCACCTGGCTGTTGGGGGACTTGGGTAACGATATCAGGCGGATATTGGTGTCTGTACGACCGACAAAGGCTTCGAGCGACAACTCGGTCCGGCGTCCCAGTTCAATGTAGCGCGTCACGCTGCCGCCGTAGTATTCCAGCAGGTTGGTGGAAAAATAGACCTCGGGTGGCAGGCGCGCCGGTGTGTAGGTTGCTCCGATATCGAGGTTTTGCGCATCAAGCACCAGACTGTTGCGCAGTTTGCCTGCCCGCATCAGCCACTGGTTGCTCGGCCGGTAATTGACATTGGCCCACTTCAGATCCACACGGGTGGCGTTTTCCTTGCGGTCCGACTCGAATGCGGCAACCTGCACGGTGGTGCTGATCTTGTCTGTGAAGCGGCTGTCAACCTGAAAGCCGATGATGGACCCGTTGCGCAGTGTGCCTTTGTCATCGATGTTGCGCAGATAACGGTTGGAGTCGTCAGACAGCGAATAGCTCAGAGTCATGAAGCCGCTGGTTGAATGCGTCTGAGCCATGGCAGCCTGCAGCGGTAAGGCGCTGGCCAGCCCCAGCATCAGCCGCAGGGTAATTGTTATCTGTGTGTGTTTCATGGGTGTCTCCAACCCCGTCCGGGTTTACTCACCCAGACCATTCAGTATTTCCCGGGCATTTTGCATGACGGCAGGCCAGAAGGGAACCAATTCGGCATGAACCTGTTGCATGCTGGATGCACCCGACTTCAAATCAGCCTCCAGCGCAGCGATACGGCTGCGCAGTGTCTCTGCTCCCAGCGACGCGCTGGCCCCTTTCAATGAGTGCAGTTGCACGGCAAATGCCTTGCTGTCGCCCTGCTGAGCCAGCGTGTTCATGTCGTCGGTGAACGTGTCGTAGGTCTGTATGAAGACATTGACCAGTTTGCGTATCAGCGGTTTGCGGCCTGCGAAGGTACGCTCAAGATCAGACAGGGCAAGCCATACGGTATCGTTCATGGTGTCGGGCAGTCGGTTGGTTTCAGGTGTTGCGGATGCGGTCGGCCTTGCGCTCGCGGTTCAGGTTCTCGCGTATCCAGCCAGCCAGCCGGTCGATATCGAAGGGCTTGGTCATGACATTGTTCATGCCCACATGCAGGCACTTGTCGCGAGCCTCCTCAAATGCGTGTGCCGTCATGCCCAGGATGGGCAGCCTGACTGCGTCGAATTGACGGCGCAGTGCTGTGGTCGCCGCATAGCCGTCCATGACGGGCATTTCGATATCCATCAAGACCAGATCTGCCATCGCATCGGGCTGGCTGAAATAATCAACCGCTTCCTTGCCGTTTTCGCAGACGGTGACGGTGGCACCTTCCAGTTCCAGTGTGTCGCGCGCCACTTCCTGATTGATGGGGTTGTCCTCGACCAGCACGATGGACAGGCCTTTGAGCTTGCCCTCGACAAGGGGCTGGAGTTCAAGAGAGTCGAGGGCCTCAGATGTTTCAAGTGCTTCAGGGGTTTCAGGAGTTTGGAGAGGGGCGCTTGCTTGGTCGACTGCCGATGTTTCTTCCGCCGGCGCCTCACAGGCCTGCAACGCAAACTCCAGGCTGAATGTCGTGCCTTGCCCGCTTTGCGACTCGATCTGTATGGACCCCTGCAGCGCATCGACCAGCCGCTTGACGATCGTCAGGCCAAGCCCTGTGCCGCCATACAGCCGTGTGGTGCTCTGGTCCGCCTGATGAAACTCCTCAAAGGCCTGCGCGATTTGCTCCCGACTCATGCCGATGCCGGTGTCTTTCACCTGGATGCGCAGGTGTAGGGTTTGTGCTGCTGTCAGCCCTGCGGTCTGCGCATCTACAGCAGTGTTGGCGCCACCATTAGTGCCACCGTCAGCAGGCGCGGTTTCACCGATCAGCCGCACTTCGCCAGCATGCGTGAATTTGACGGCGTTGGACAGCAGGTTGGTCAGGATCTGCCGCAGCCGCAGGCTGTCGGTCAGCACCCAGGTGTTGCGGGGGATGCCGATGTCTGCCACCAGAGCGATGCCTTTTTGCTCAGCTTGCAATGAGAGCAGGCTCAATGCGCTTTCCAGTTCTTTGGCCACGTTCACGGGTTGTGATTCCAGTGTGATCTTGCCTGCTTCGGCCTTGGAAAAATCCAGGATGTCATTGACCAGTCCGAGCAGGAATTTGCCGGCATCCACCACCTTGCCCACATAGTTGCGTTGCCGCAGCGTCAGGTCGGTCTTGAACAACAGTTGCGACAGGCCGATGACCGCATTCAGCGGTGTGCGCAGTTCATGCGTCATGTTGGCCAGAAAACGGCTCTTGATCCGGGTTTCCAGTTCGGCTTTTTCCCGTGCCTGTTCTGCGCGGTACATCGCTTCGGTGGCCTTGCGTGCCAGATCCTTCTGCATGAGGTCAAAGCGCACGGCTCGAATCATGCGGTTCATGGCAGCAGCCAGCACGCCGATTTCCTCGACAACGCGGCTTTCGGGAATGGTCGCCGAATAATCGCCTTCAGCAACCCGACCAGACGTGCTGGCCATTTTTTCCAGGGGTTTCAGAATGCCCATGCGCAGCAGGTAAATGAACAGCAACAGCAGCAGACCGGAGAGCAGCGACAGGATGAGCAGCAACGTACCGGCCTGTGACGTGCGCTCCTGCATCAGCAGACTGCGCTCTTGCAGCGTTTTCTGGATGTCGTCAAACAGCGTGTTCAGGTAGCCGTCCACTTCATTGCCCAATTGCAGATGCGCCTGGCTGTACATGACGCTGGTGGCATAGGCGGGGTTGGGTGGTGCATCGCTGACAAAGCGCTGGGCCTTGACGTCATACAGGCCTTGGGTGGCTGCAAAGATGATACGTTCGCGTTCGCGCAGACGGCGGCTGGACTCCAGCAGATTCAGTGTCAGCACCCGGTTGTCGCCTGCGATATCCAGACCGATCATCCGGTCCTGCAGCGCAATCCCGGTCCTGTCCTGCGTCGGTATGGGTGCACCCATGCCCGCCAGCAGATTGTCCCAATAGGTGGGGGCGGGCTGGGTCACAAATGCCTTGCGCCCGGCATGTACGTCGGCAATGTCGTAGTAATGAATCAGCCAGCGCGAGTCGCTGGTGGCCACATACACCGCGACAAACTTCTGCATGGCCAGCAATTCGGCGCGGATCAGCGCTACCTCTGTCAGCGCCTGTTGCCCAACGGCCTGTATGCGCCGCTCCTCCTTCTGTACGTCCCGCAGTTCCAGCACTGCCAACAGGTTCAGCACAAAGCTGGTGGCAAGCACCAGTGAACTGATCCGCGACAGCAGCAGCAGGCGCATGAGTCAGGCCTTGCCGCCTTCTGTGCCGCCCTCGGTGAATCGGGCCCTGCGCAGTGCCTGCCGGTAGACGGCGATGGCCTCTGTCCGGGTTTTGGCCTCCAGTCGGTAGAGAATCTCGCGCACGTGGTCCTTGACGGTTTCAACGCTGAGGTTGATGGCGCGCGCAATCTCCTTGTTGGTCATTCCCGCTTCAATCAATTCGATGATTTCAACCTGCTTGGCTGTCAGCGGCTTCTTGTTGCCGCCGATGCCGATGCTGGTCTGTGCCACGTGTGTCTTGATGACGGTGGAGAATTCGTCGGGCCCGACCGCTTGTGTGCCGCCTTGTTCGACCAGCGATTTGCGGATCAGATCAATGGTCTCCAGATATCCCAGGGACTTGGGAAAGTGCTTGACCGGGATGTGCAGTGGCGCACGTGCCACAGTCTGTGCCAGCAGCTCTTCGTCGCCGGATGTCAGAAAAATCTGCGAGGCCTTGAACAGCTCGAGCGACTCAATGATATCGTGGCTGTCAGAGTCCGGCAGCATAAGGTCCATGATGACCATGACGGGCGGGTCATCCTTGACCATCTCGATGGCGTCTTTCATGCAGCCGGCGATCTTAACCTTAACTTGCCGGGCGCCTTCCTTGACGATGTCCTGCAGGCTGATGGAGATGAGGGGGTGGTCTTCGACGATGAGAACCCAGGGAGTGCTTTTCTTGTTGTTTCCGGAGGTCGGCGCCATGGCTGTCATGACAAGTGGTAACTCTCCTATGTTACTCTCAAAACCCTGAATCTTTCACAATTTTGCGGAGTTACAACGATGGTTGTCGTTCATCATCTGGAAAATTCACGTTCG
>SXZD01000271.1 GCA_005788065.1 Burkholderiales bacterium | reverse complement strand
AGCTCCTCCCGGAAAGCGCATGGGCCACGCTGGCGCCATCATTTCCGGTGGCAAGGGTACCGCCCAGGAAAAGCTGGAAATCATGTCGGCCTGCGGTATCACCGTGACCAAAGACCCGTCCGAAATGGGTCGTCTGCTGAAAAAGGCCATCGGCGCCTGATGGCGCCGTAAGTTGTCATCGTCTGCCCCGGTTCAGATTCGTCTGCCGGGGCGGCTTTGCGAATTCATCTCCCGGCCTTCGCATCCGGGGTCTGCAGCTTACGAAGCATCCTCGCAGCTTGCGAAGCATTCTTTGTGTCAGGACGCTCCGGCGTCGCGCGTCCATACGCCCGACTTGCCGCCTTCTTTGCGTTCCAGTTGTACATCTGAAATGACCATGCCTTTGTCGGCCGCTTTCACCATGTCGTAGATCGTCAGCAGACCGATGTTCACAGCGGTGAGGGCTTCCATTTCGACACCGGTTTTTCCGGTGGTGCCCACCGTAGCCCGGCAGCAAATGGAGTTGTTCACAGCATCAATGTCGAACTCCACTGCAACCTTCGTCAGTGGAAGCGGATGGCACAAGGGAATCAGTTCCGAGGTTTTCTTGGCGCCCATGATGGCCGCTATTCTGGCCACCCCCAGCACATCTCCTTTGGCGGCTGTTCCGGTCTGTATCAGCGCCAGCGTTTCGGGCTTCATGCGAATGGTGCCACTGGCTGTCGCCACGCGCTGCGTGTCCGCTTTGTTGCCCACATCGACCATGTGGGCTTGTCCCTGCTCATCAAAATGCGTCAGCGGTGACGTGGTCATGGCGATGTATCCTCATGCGTGAAGGGGGGGCGGACAAAGTGCGGCTGTGGCATGGTTTCTCCCACTCCCGACGAGGGGAACTTGCACAGCAAAGCGGGTATCATAGCAAGTGTCCCTGTCTGAGTGCCGGAAAGTCGCCGTGACTGTATTGAAGCGCTGTCTGATAGCCGTGCTTGTGTGCACCCACCTCATGCCGGTGTCGGCGCAGGTGCAGGGTACTCAAAATCTGCCATCGCTGGGCGATGCAGAGTCCGAGGAAATGTCGCCTGCCACCGAACGTCGGCTGGGCGAGTACATCATGCGAGCCTACCGCAGCAACGGTCTGGTGTACGAAGATCGTGAAACGGCAGAGTATCTCCAGCAACTGGGCGCCAAGATCGTTAGTGCATCGCCCGGTGCCGCCGGTATCGACTTCGAATTTTTTCTGGTCAACGATTTCAGTCTCAACGCTTTTGCCATGCCGGGCGGTTTTATCGGCATGCATTCCGGACTCATCTACGCCGCCCGCAACGAATCAGAGTTGGCCTCCGTGCTCGCGCACGAAGTCGGTCACGTCACGCAGCGTCATATAGCGCGTTCATTCAGCCGGCAGAAGCAGACCAGCATGATGGCGATGGCCGCATTTGCGCTTGCCGTGCTGGCCTCACGCGGTGGCGGTGATGCAGCCGCTGGCATGCTGGCAGCGGGTACTGGTTTGGCGGGGGCTCAGCAACTGAGTTTTTCTCGTGATGCGGAACGCGAGGCCGACCGTGTGGGCTATCAGGCCCTGATACAGGCGGGGTTTGAGCCGCAGGGCATGGTGGCATTTTTTGAGCGTCTACAGCAGGGCACACGTTTGTATGAGGGCAATGCGCCCGCTTATCTGCGCACGCACCCGCTGACTTCCGAGCGTATCGCCGACATCCGTAACCGGGTGGGCAAGCCGGGCGCCAAAACGCGCAACGACGCATCGGAGTTTCAGTTTGTGCGCGCCCGCATGAGGACGCTCAAGGACACGACCACAGATGGTCTGCGTGGTGCGTTGGTGTTCTTCAATCAGGACGCTGCGGCGGTGGGTTTGGTCAACCCGGCTGCGTTGGAGTATGGACGCGCGCTGATCTATGTGCGTCAGCAGGATTGGCCCAAGGCCGAGGCCAGCCTTAAAAAGCTGCGCAATCTCATGCAGGGTGAATCGCCCCTGTATGACCGCCTTGCTCTGGATGTTCCCATACAGAAATTGATCTCTACTGCGGGCAAAGGTGGCATGGAGATTCCGGCCAACCGCGAAGCTATGGCCAAACTGGCCGAAGATGCCATCGCTGCCCGCAATCGCTATCCGGGTCGCACGTCTTTCAGCATTCTGGCTATTGATACCCTGCAGCGGGCAGGCGAGCATCGCAGGGCTGTGCAATTGTTACGCGAAGACCTGCAGATTTATTCAACTGACATCGAGCTCTATGACCGCCTGGCCGAATCGCAGTTTGCGTTGGGACAGAAAGCCGAGCATCACATGACGCTTTCAAAAACCTACGAACTGCGAGGTGCGTTTTCTGCTGCGCTGGAGCAGGTGCAACTGGCCCAGCGCTTTGCAGGTCAGGACTTTTACCTGCAAAGCCAGATCGACGTGCGTCGTAAAGCCATGGAAGAAAAGGTGCTGGAAGCCCGCAAGCAGGGCGGGCGTTTCTGACTCAGGCGTGATACGACGTCACCCGCTGTACCTCTTCTGCGCTGCCCAGCATCACCGCACAACGTTGATGCAGTTTCTCCGGCTGGATTTCCAGTATGGCCTGCACGCCGTTGGTGGATGCACCACCAGCTTGCTCCACCAAAAAGCTCATGGGGTTTGCTTCGTACATCAGTCGCAGCTTGCCGGGCTTATCGGGTTCGCGACGGTCGGCCGGGTACATGAAAATGCCACCCCGGTT
>SXZD01000270.1 GCA_005788065.1 Burkholderiales bacterium | reverse complement strand
GCCTGCAGTTTGTGCCGACTGCCATCCTGTCAAGGCAGGTCGGCGTCATCCGCGGACAATGTCTCATTCTCAACCTGCCCGGGCAGCCCAAATCGATCGCAGAAACACTGGAAGGCCTGCGCAACGCGGACGGCAGCGTCAAAGTACCCGGCATTTTCGCGGCAGTGCCCTACTGCATCGACCTGCTGGAAGGACCGTATCTGGAAACGCGTCCCGAAAAAGTGCTCGCATTCAGACCCAAGTCTGCACAGCGCAAGAATCCTACAGCCCCACCCGCAGCCTGAATCCGCAGAAATTGCGGGTTTCAAACGCGTTTTTGGTGCTGCTTTGCACCGAACAGCCAATGGTCGGATCCACCCGCCTATCCTCCAGCAAACGGACCCCGACAAACACGCTCGTGGCGCTGTTGATATAACGTCGTTCCGCTTCCACCCGCAGGCCGGTACCCATATGGTGAAAACGCAACCCGGTTCGTGACGGGTGTTGCGTCACGTCCATGCGAAACTCTTCACTGTCCAATTTGAGAAAATTCATGCGCATGGCGCTTTTGCGGGGAAACTGTCCCTGCAGACGATTGCTGCTGGCATGAATGTCCTGTGCGACGGAACCCGCATCAAAACCGCTGGACAAAGACCCGCTGGATCCCAGATCCGGTATGCCCCATTCGTCCCGCTCTTCACGTACGTTGAAGCCGGCTGACAACCGTTTCGTCACATTCACCGAGCCAATCTGCCACTCGCGGATCGACGGCCGAGCCAGAAAATCAGGGGACAGTGCGGAAGGTAAAACCGGGTTCAAGAAAGGCGCGGGTATGGCCGCGGAGCTGCCTGTCGTGTGATCCTCTGCAGGACGGATATCTGGCGCAAAAAAATCGCTGCCTAGCTCTTGATTTCCAGCAACAACTGCCTCAGTCAGACCCACGGGCGTTGCACGGACGATCGCAGGATAGCCGACTGTCGCCAGCCATACACTTACTGCACAGACCATCCAGCGCTTGTTGTCCATGGCTCTGTCCGAGACTCATGTTTATATTACCCACAGATCCATTGTGAGCCGGAATAACCACGCTCACAAGTACCCGCATGGAGTGAAAAGGTGAACAAAAAACCTTTTTACAATCCGTTTGAAAAGCACGCCCCAGCTTGGGTCGGCAAAGTCCGCAAAAGCACCCCGTTCGTCCGGTGTCGGTACGAACGGCACGTTACTTCACAGCCGGTACGTTGCATCCAGATAGGCGAGGATATCGGCCGACTCATACATTGCCGCTCCCGTGTTTTCATCGATAAGGTAAGGCACCTGTACCCGCCCGGTCTGTTCGGCCAGCCACGCACGATTAGGCGTGGTTCCCATCGGCCCCTTGAACAGCTTGTCGCGGAAAGACGGCGGCCCCATGTCGGAGGTAGCCCCCTTGCCGGTGTTTTTCAGTACGTAGGGCAACTCCAATTCGCACAGGCGGGCACGCACCGGTTTGGAAAAAGGACTGCTCTCGAAGCTGTAGAGCGTCAACGGCTTTTCAGGCAAGCGGGAGGGCGTGGCCGTCAGGCCGGTCAAGCCACCAGGGCGGTACATCATTACGCTGGACAAAAGCGAGGTGAACACCTCCAATTGGCGCGGGCGCTTTGCAAACTTCTCGGGCCGCGCCGCATAGGTACGGACCAGATAGCCCACGATGTCGCCAGACTCGTACAGAATGGTGCCGGTGTTGTCGTCCACCAGCAGCGGGAATTGCTGCTTGCCACCGATGGCTTCGGCCTCTTGCCGGAACCGTCGACCGCCCTTGGGGCACGGCAGGATCAACACATCCAGATCCAGCTCGGTCAACACCTCACGCACCAGACGGCAATACGGCGACACCTCGATGTCGTACAACTTGAGCAGTCTCTGCGGCTTCTGCGCATTGCGGTTGCGCACCGCTGTGCCGCGCCAGCCGCGCACGGTGCCGGCCAACAGATTGATGAGGGCAGAACCGGTGGTTCCCATGACGATCTCCTCGCGCTTTTTACGCTTATACAAACATATCGGCCAGCCATGTCGGACCGGTTGCTTGAGGTGTGAAATAGTGTGTGACTTTGTTTTCCGGTGCAATCTTAGCCGGATGGATTAGACTGTGGATTCGAATCTCAGCATCCAGAGTACCAACCAGACATTTCTTCCGGGTACGCGTGCCGGTTTTCATGCCGGCAACCGGAACAACCTCACGCGGGGCTGCATGAAACTGATCACTGCCGACAAGAGCCTACTGTTGCTGGTGGACTTCCAGCAAAAGCTGATGCCCGCCATCGAACAGAGCGAATCCATCCTCAAGAATGCAGCCGCCCTTGCCCATGCGGCCCGGCTGCTGAAAGTGCCGGTCTTCGCCACCGAGCAGGCGCCAGACCGCCTGGGGCAGACCGTCACCGGCCTGCTGGAGCCTCAGGACCATGTGCTGCACAAGCATCATTTTTCGGCCACGCTGGAGGTCGGCTTCAACCCCTGGCTGCCACCGGGGCGCGACGTCATCATCGGAGGCTGCGAGGCTCACATCTGCGTTTTGCAGACTGCCGTGGGTCTGCTGACGCAGGGACGCAAGGTCTACATCGTCGACGATGCACTGGGATCCCGGGATGCGCGCAACCGGCAATTGGCCATCGAGCGCATGGTATTCAACGGAGCGCAGCGGGTGACCACCGAGATGGTGCTGTTTGAGTGGATGCGCACCAGCCAGCATCCGAATTTCAAAGAGATACAGGCTTTGATCAAATAAAGCTGCACAGACATGCTGCCAGAGCCCCTTCTACAAGCCTATCGAGACACGGATTACTGGTGTGCAGGTCTGGACGACTGCGGGCCGGTCAGCCTGCGCGTGGACATTCCGCAGCCTGCGCTGAACACCCTCTTTGCGCTCTTCAGGTGCAACAGCGCGGCGTTCATCACTGCCTGCAACCCGCTGAGCCGGGCCATCTCGGATACGGAAAATGCCCTGCGTCAAGAACGCCTGCTGGGCGAACTCAAGCAAAAGGGCTACACCGCCCTGCGTGCCGAGGGTCGACCGCTGCGACCGGGCTGGAATGCGGAACCTTCTTTTCTGGTACCCGGCATGCCCCTGGAGGAAGCCTGCGAAACCGGTCGCCGCTACCAACAGAACGCCATTGTCTGGGTGGGCGAAGACCTCACACCCCGCCTGTTTGTGCTCAGGGACGGCGCGACAGGCTAGAATCAGGGCTAGGTCTGAAACCAAGCCAAAAAACAAGCCAAAAAACAAGCCAGAAAGCATCGCCATGCACTTCCACTCAGTCCACTTTGCGTCCCCCACCCCGGGCACCCGCCTCATCGTGTTGGGCGCCGTCCACGGCAACGAAATCTGCGGCACCATCGGCATCGGACGCATCATCTCCGAATTTCAAAACGGCAGCCTGCAACTGCAACAGGGCAGCGTGACCTTTGTACCCATCACCAACCCGCTGGCCTATGAAAAGAAACAGCGCATGGGCGACCGCAACCTCAACCGTAACCTCTACCCCCGCCCCGACCCGCAGGACTTCGAGGATCGCATTGCCAACTGGCTGTGCCCCATTCTGGCTGCGCATGATGTGCTGCTGGACCTGCATTCTTTCCACACCGGCGGCGTTCCCTTCGCGCTGGTAGGTCCGCTGAACAATGCCGACCGGCTCGAGCCCTTCCGGTTTGCGCGCGAAGAAGAGCAACTGGCGCGCTGCCTGGGCGTCAACCGCTTTGTGGACGGCTGGCTGGATACCTATGCCAAGGGCGTGCGCAACCGTGCCGCCCGCGCTGCACAGGGCGACAGCAGCATCGATGCCATCAGTGCGGATGTGAAATACGGTGTGGGCACGACCGAATACATTCGGGAGAACGGTGGTTATGCCGTCACGCTGGAATGCGGGCAACATGAAGACCCCAAGGCACCGGAAGTGGCCTACAACGCCATCCGCAACACGTTGGTGCATCTGGGTCTGGTGGCCGGCGACGCACCGGCGTATGTGAAGGGTGCAGAGGCACTGAGCTTGTGCGAAGTGATCGACCGCGCGCACCCGGACGACACGTTCACCCGTGAATGGCGCAGCTTCGACCCCCTCAAAGAAGGCGAGATTGTGGGACATCGGGCAGACGGCACGCCGGTGCCCGCACCGTTTGACGGGTTGATCGTATTTCCCAACCCCAATGCCAAACCCGGACAGGAATGGTTCTACATGGCCAAGCGAACCAGCCGGTTTGACTGACCTTCATGGCAACCATCCTCCTCATCCATCAGAACTTTCCGGGCCAGTTCAAACACCTCTACCCCGAACTGGCCAAACGTCATACCGTCATCGGCTTGACCATCAACCCGTACAAGCCCACTGCGCCCATCCAGCTTGTCCGCTACAAACCGCAGCGTGGCACCACGCAGGGCGTTCACCCCTGGGTGGCTGACCTCGAAACCAAGGTGATACGAGGCGAGGCAGCATGGAAGGTGATGCAGAAACTCAAGGATGCAGGCATCAACCCCGATCTGGTGCTGGCTCACCCGGGCTGGGGCGAGTCGCTGTTCGTCAAGGAAGTCTGGCCACAGACCAAACTGGCCATCTATTGCGAGTTCTACTACCACCTGCACGGCGCCGATGTGAATTTCGACCCGGAGTTCAGCACGGATGACCCGGGGCAAGGCCCCCGCATGCGCATGAAAAACGTCAACATGCGTCTGAACATGGACATCGCAGACGCAGCACTGGCACCCACGCAATGGCAGGCGTCCGTTTATCCGGCAGATTTTCGCCAACGCATTACCGTCATCCATGACGGGGTGGACACAACCGACATCCAACCGAAGACCGATGTCAGCCTGACGCTGGGCCGCGCCGGCCGCATCACACGCGACGATGAAATCATCACCTTCGTCAATCGCAATATCGAACCCATGCGCGGCTGCCACATTTTCATCCGCAGCCTGCCCACGCTCATGAAACTGCGCCCCCGCGCACGTATCCTCATCATCGGCGGCGATGATGTCAGTTATGGCGCCAAACCGCCCGACGGCAAAACCTGGAAGCAGATTTTTCTGGATGAGGTGCGCGACCAGATCGACATGGACCGCATCCACTTCGTGGGCTCTGTGCCACGCGACGTGTTCACGCAAGTGCTGCAGGTGTCAACTGTGCATGTCTACCTCACCTACCCCTTCGTACTGAGCTGGAGCCTGATCGAGGCCATGAGTGCAGGCTGCGCCATTGTGGCCAGCGACACGGCTCCGCTGCGCGAAGCCATACGCCACAACCACAACGGTGTACTGACTGATTTTTTCAATCCACAGGCACTGGCACAGGCCGTGTCAGATCTGGCCGCAGACCCGCAGCGCAGGGCGCAATTAGGGGCGGCAGCGCGGGCCGATGCAGTGGCCCGCTATGACCTCAACACCGTCTGCCTGCCGCGGCAACTGGCCTGGATCGATACCTTGCTCAGAACGTAATCGAGCGTGACGACATCACATTGCGCTGCGGATCGTACACAAAGCCCTGCGCCGTGATGTTGTTGACCGTGAAGTTGAAACTGCCCACAAACGGCGTCACAGGCGATGCGATCAAGGCTTGACCTGCGGCATTGGTAACGCCGCTGGCTGGTCCGTTGACGATGCCGGACCAAGTACCCGTGACCATCGCATTACGTACCGGTTGTCCTGCAGAGTCACGCACGATGACGGTAGCGCGGGCAAACGCATTGGGACTGTTCGGATTGGGCACCACGCCGGCTACCGAGAACTGCCCCACTCCCATGGAGCGTGCCGTGGGCGGCGCCGTTGCCCGGATGACGGTTGAGGCCGTGCTGCTCTGGCCATTGGTATCGGTCACACGCAACGTTACGGTGAAGCTACCCGCATTGGCGAAGGTCTTGGCTGGGGGTGTTGCACCGGTTGCCGATGTGCCGTCGCCATAGGTCCATGCATAGGTCAGGTTGCCACTGCCAGTGGATGTGGCTGCACTGAACGTCACCGTCAGCGGCGCAGTCCCCTGCGCGGGGTTAGCTGTCAGGCGAGCAACCGGCGGCTGGGTCTGGACAGTCAGCGCAGACGCCGTCGCTACCACGCTGTACGAACCGATGCTGCCGTAAGCCGAATAGCCGGTCGTCGCCGGATTGCCGTTACCCGTTCCCCGCACAGCCAGATAATAGGTACCGCCAGCCGTTACGTTGAAGCTCAGCGTGGCGTTCAGGGCATCGACCGGGTTGACCACAGCCAATTGCGTTCCGCTGGCGTTGAACAGCGTAACCACAGCATCCAGGTTGGGGTCGTAGGTATCGGGCGTGACCGTCACGGTCAATGCGCCGGCACCCGCCGTAATCCGGAAAAAATCGATATCCGTCGGACCCTGAATCACGCCGCTTGCCGTGAAACGGTTCAGACCGTTGGTGAGTGTGGGCGTTAAGGCTGTCGCAGTCGCGATCGTATTGCCATGCTCATCGGGTGCAAACCGCACGCCGTTGTTCTGCATGACCATGAAGTCATCTTCCGTGTTGTTGGCCCCCGTGTACTCACCCTTGCTCCACTGGGTCAAGGGCTTGTAATAGCCCACGCCCATGATGGGTGCCCAACCGGTGGCCGTGCCCGTACCCTGCCCTTCGTAGTAGCCCAGCGACCCCTTGCCGTCGTGCGACAGACCCATGGTGTGGCCTGCCTCGTGAGTGACAGCCTCTGCGATGAACTTTTCATTGCTGCCCAGATTGTTGAAAAACACGAAACCGGGCTTGTAGAACTCGCTGGTGGACGAATAGACACCCACATACGCAAAGCCGCCGCACTGGCATGCGCCCTCGCTGGTGCCGGGCGTGAAGTCGCGGGTAATGACGATACGAACGCCAAATGTCGCATCCGCCGCGCTGCTGCGGGTCATCTGGTCGACCAGCGGTTCCTCGGTCGTCACATCGATGTCAAAGGGGGCAAAGTCCTCTTTCACCCGCTGCCATATACCGAGGATAGCCAGACGTTCTGCGGTGCTGAATGTGCCGGGAACACCATCGGTGTCAAAGGCGGGATGAGTGATGGATGCCAGCCGGTAGCTGTCGTTCCATGCAGTGCCCTGGGTTACGTGGCCATTGAAGTCCAGATACAGCTTGCGCTGGGAACCGGGCCGGCTGTGCAGAGTAAAGACGTTGTTCAACAGATCGGTCTGGTTGATCTGCAGGTTGTTGTTCGTAACCGGCTGTGGTGGTTGCGCGAAACTGGGCTCCAGGTGTTCCACGAACATCAGCGCCCCCCGACGGTCCACATACGCCCGGTTATCGCTGTTGAACAATTGCTCAACCTGCGACCGACTCAGACCGTAGCCGGCACCCCATTCGGCAATGCGCCCGGTTCGTTGGAGTGCGCCGAGTGCAGAACGTCCCCGCTCACCACGACGCAGGTTGACCTCGACCCGCGCGGGCACGGGCGGCAACTCCGATGCACGGTCGCGGCTGGCCGCTGTGTCTGCCAAGGCGGGAGAAGAGATGGCCAGCACGGCCGACGCGATGAAACCCGCGGCAAGTGTTGCAATACGGGAATGAAGTGACATGATGGCCCCTTGAGTAACCCGTCGTTACGGGCATGGATCGTCAGAGTTTGACCCTGATTGCCCAAGGGGTATCCATCAATTAACCGAAGTTCACAGTCCCAATTTGGCCGTTAACCTCTTTCGGGTAGCAGCCCTCAGAAGTGCACGCCTTTCAACAAGGTCTGCATGGCTTTTTCTTCCACAGTCTTGTCCGCTGCGATCGGTTCGGGTGCTTTCTTGCCGCGCGCCGCGTCCGAATCATTGAACAGGCGGAAAGACCTGTTCATGACCTTTTGTGCAATGCGTGGGGTAAACGCATGGGTGATCTGCCCCAGAATCCCAAGATTGGTGGCTATGCGCACCGGCTTTTTGACGATGGCATCTGCAATCAGGCCGGCCGCGTCCTCGGGCGAGAGTGTCGGCACATTGTTGTATATCTTG
>SXZD01000269.1 GCA_005788065.1 Burkholderiales bacterium | reverse complement strand
TGTAGGAGCGGCGCCGGCGCGGCGGTTTCGACTGGTTAAGAGCGTCGGATGACATGATCGTAGTGTCCACGAAGTTAAGAGCGTGGACACTATTGCCGGGCGCAACAGGCGGTTCAAGACGGTGAAACTTTGAGGCTTACACTGATCACGCCATGGAGAAATAGCATTCTGGCTTGATGGCAAGCATACGGGCCGCCCTGCAGCAGACGGATCTGTGTCCCAGTAGACAGAATGGCGGGCTCCAGCTTTCTGGAGATCCAGGACTGTATGACCCCTTTGTGACTATCGTCTATGGAGGTCGGGTTCAAGGCATGTGTGAGTACCAGCAGTGTCAGTTCCCGTGACAGTGCCATGCGCTGTTGATGGATCTGGTTCTCCAGGTCCTGCCTGCTCTGCTGTCGCCGTTGCAGTGTCAACGCTTGTGAAGCGGTTTCCCGTTGCAGTTCTTCTTTGAGACAATCAAATGCACGGAAGACGACTTGATTGCATGCGTCGATCAGTTCGGGAACCTGCAAGTCAAAATCACTCGCTGCGCCCAGAAGGGGGGCAAATGTCTGCTGGATGGCATCTTGCAGGGATTGGCTGCGGTCTTTCAGTTCAGCCTGTGTCACGGACATGTCAGTCAGACTCTGCTTCCATTCGTGTTCCAGACGCTGCAATTCTGTTTCAGTGATGGATATTTGCGCGTTATAACCGGTGATTTCTGATTCAATGCTACGGATGGATTGCTGTTTTGGCAGGATGTGACTCGCATGGTTCTGCTCGCGTTTTCTGCGAGCCGCTGCCAGCTGGTTTTCAATCTTGCGTTTTTCCGTCGTCAGACGGGCAATGTTGTGCTCGTGCTGTTCGTCCAATCTGCGTTGATCGGACGTGAAGCCTCTGATGGTCCGGTCCAGCAGTGTTTGAATGCGGACAAGTTCTGGACGAAGTTGATCCATTCGATTTGCAAAGTCACCGGTTATGTTTTTCAGTTCATTTGCAGACCGGACCGCTTGTAGTGCTGCTTGGATGTTCTCTGCGCCGGTGCGCGAGGTGCTTGGGTTGGGGGTAACTGGCATGATCGGGGCCTGAAAGGGTGCTCACTCCCTGAGTGTGCAGGTCGATCACTATTGTTCCCCGGTTACCCTGATATTCCATTTTGTGCGGTGGATTTTTCCCTGACGGACTGCAGGTTTTGCAGCATGTTCAGCGATTCGGTGCGCAGTCCGCAATGTCGCAGTCGCAGGTGCGCCAATGTTGGGTAACCCTGCAAAGCGTCCATCAGAATGTGCAAACCCGCTTCGCCAAAGCCGTTGTAACTCAAATCCAGATGGGTTATTTCGGGTTGGTTGGCAATCAGTTTGGCCAGCACCCGCAGGCTGCCTTTGCCCAGTTGGTTACTGGCAAACGACAGGCGGATGATGCGCGGCTTTTCCATCAGGGCTTCAAACACGCTGATGGCCTTTGCGTCGCCCAGACTGCATGCATTCATGCAGATATCGCTGCTGGGGCCATGGTGCGCAATGGCACGGGCGAGCGTATCGAGTTGCTGCGGTGTGAACGCTTCTCCCGATACGTCAATGCGCGTTATGGTGTCGTCCTGCTGTTGCAGTCGATTGACGAACACCTGCAGTGCCCTGGTACGCCTGTCGCATGGCAGACCGGACCGGCCTGTTGAGAGGTCTTTTGAGAGCCTCGTGTTTGCGGTTCGCAGCAGGGCGGACGTGCGTGCATAAAACGCTTGGTCTGCAATGGAGTCACAACTGCTGTATCGCAGAATGCGATCCACAACCGCTACTGGCAGTTGTGGCTCCGCATCAACGGGCATGTTCTCAGCGGGGCCCTGAAGAGTTTGCGTTTGAGACGTTTTCAAGTTGTGATGTGAGTTGTTGGTTCAAGGCCTGTATGGCAGCTTGGTCAAGCACTGCGTCCTGCTTGACGGGTTGGAAAGTGTTTTGTCCGGGCGCGTATTCGCTGACCAGTACGCTGCGCGTCAGTTGCGCAACGATTTTTTCAAGCAGCACGTAGCGGGCCTCTGTTTTCATTGTAGCCGCTTGTTCGTATGCCGCCGCGGCTGATAATGCGTCCGGGTTGCCGGTGAGGTCTTGGGTCCACTGTTGATCCTGCGCAAGCTGGTGCGAAAGATAGTCGAGAAAGACGGGGTGTTCAAGCCCCTTGCCCGGACCTGTTTCGCACAGTTGGGTAGCCAGTTGCAGGCGTGAGACAGCCAGACTGTTGGCGGTTGAAAGGGCTTCCAGCAGGCGTCCCTGTCGTTCCTCGCTGCTGCAATTGTCGGGGTGGTGACCAACGCAGACTTGGGTGATGTCCCACGGCCACAGTCGTGTGAGTACTTCATTGTGGGCAATGCCTTCGGCAGAGGTGCCCGTGCCTGACAGCGCCTGTTGGCCAGCCCATTGTGCGATCTGGTGGCTGGTTTCGAAACCGCCCCGGCTGATTGGTCGCGACTTGTCTTTCAGGTGAAACTCCGCGTTTGCAGCGATGGTATCGGTCAAGGCATCCAGGTCTTCTGCCCGCGACCGAGTCGCGCGCCCTGCGTTGAATTCGGGTGTAAAGGCCTCGTTGGACTTGACAGATCGCACATGTCCGCTAAAGCGCCTGTGTTCTGGTGGCGTTTGCAAACTGCCGGTGTTTCCGGGCGCGCCTGTGCCTGCTGTCCTGTCTGCATCGGGATAGACTGGCGTGGCGTATATTACGATCGGATTGCCGGCCCAGCGTTCGAGTTTGCTGGTGTAGGGCGTGGACATGGTGTGTATGGGAATACCCGGTTTGAGCAGTGTTCCCGGTGTGACCAATATGTCCACTGCTTCGCCTGCGCGCGTCAGGTTGTTGGTCAGTGTGGACATTTCCTGCTGCGTCAGACGTGAAGCACGTTGCAAGTGCGCATGGTGGTCGCTCCATGGGGCTTGCGATGCATGCTGCCCGTCAATCAGTGCACGGGCTAGCTGCAGGTAACGCTCATCGCGCAGATCGTAGGGTCCTGCGGTGGGCTGTTCCGCTGTTGTCAGCATATGCACCCCCGGCCATTGCAGGGGCTGGTCAATTGCTAGTTTCAAACGCTGCACGGTGTCGTCGATCATGTCGTGCACACAGTCGCCGATCAGCTTCAGAGATGTTTGATGCGTCGACGCGTTGTTCATCTCCTCTGCGAGTTTGCGACAGGATTGATAGACCTCCAGGGTCATGAGGCGGTCGATATCTTCTATGGGTGTGAAACCCGGTTGCCCGGGGGTGTAGCCGACAACCGATACTTTTTCAAGCAGCTTGCTGGCCAGATCAAGCGCCAGTGCCTGCCGGGTTTCGACGCTACATTGTGCCAAGCGGTCTTTTACGATACCCGCATGGTCGGATGCATCGGGGGGGATCTCTGCAGAGATTTGATGTTCCAGAAATTCTGTGAGCAGCGGGTGGTCGATGCCCCGTCCTTTGCCGTTTTCCAGCAGCTCTGCGGCCAGTTCATGACGTTTTGTGGCCATCACAATGGCTGCATGCAGGGCCTGTTCCAGTTTCTGGCCGGGCAGCTCCTCAGCCTCTGCCCCTGATACACCCTCAGGCAACTCAGCTTGCAGAACATGCGTGACATCCCATGGCCATAGTCGGATACCGACTTCATTGTGGTCTGAACGCGCTTTTCCAGCGGATTGAATATCCTGTCTGACCCAATTACCCAAACTGTCCTTGAATTGTTTGAGATCGTGGGACGGTGGCGTCGGGTCCTTGAACAGTTTCATCGCTTGTGCGTTTTCAATGAGCTTTGTGAGGCTCTGATGCGGTGTGTGGGTCTGTCGGTAGTGTTTGAATGCCTTCTTTTCTTCATCGGTTTTACCGAAGGCCTGGTTGGATGCAAAACTCAAGGGGTGAGAACCGCTGCTGCGGCTGAGTTCCGGGCCGTCAGGGTGCGGGTCTAGTCGCGTATGTCCCCCCCGGCTGTGCGGTACTGCATATAGCAGTGATGGCAGTCCATACCACTCCGGCCGGCCTTTCTTGGCTGATATGAGGTTGATGGGCGTGTGGGGTTGAATCAGCGTAGCCGGTGTGATGAGGATGCTGAATTTTTGGCTGAGTTTGTTGGTGAGGGTCAGAAACTCACGTTCTGTCAGTCGGCTGATTGCGGGTGTGCCTGCAGCGCTTGCGGCTGATGCTGGCGTTGAGGTGTTGCTGCTGGTGCGTTGCGTCAATGTTCTTGCCAGAAAGCAGATGTCGGGGTCGTTGAACCGATACAGCCCTGTTTCTTCACCAGTCTGTGTGAGTTCAACCGGTACGATCTGCTCAATTTCCCGTGCCAGTTCCAGCCCCGGATGCTGAGTCCTTTCCAACTGCTCGTATCGGCTCAGCGCGTTTTGCTCCGTTTGCCGGAAGGCGTGCCTGAATTCGTCGCGGATGCTTGCAAGCCTTGTGCGCGCCTGCTCCATCTGGTCAGAGAGTCGCTGGGACTCCTGAGTGGATTGGAGATTTTCACTTGTCCCGGTGTGGCGGGACTGCAAAGTGTCAGGGTCTTTGATGGCTGAAGCGATTTGACTTGTGCTTGCGCTGGTCCGAATCTCTGTTGGCATGAATTACCCCTTGAGGACAATTTGCTTCATGTATTTAAGTGACGTTTGTCTGTCTGAATGTTCCCGGGTTAGTCCATCTCGCCTCATCCGGTCGTACAATGGGGGTTCACTACGCTTCGTTAACCGACATGACAGCCCCGCAATCGCTGCCCATTTCATTCACCTTGCACGCTGATACAGGCGAAGGCGCTGACCCGTCTGCGCTTGCCTCTGCCAGTGTGTGGCGGCTTGCGCAACACGCACGCAATGCAGACGCCAAGGCATTGGCAGACCTGTTGCGGGCCACGCGTGCGCGAACGCTGGCGCTGCTGGGTGCGTATTCCAGTGAAACTGGACACTGATTCCGCCTGAAACTGGACAGCGATTCCGACCCAAACTGGACAGCGATTCCGGGGCAAACTGGACACCCCAAATCATCTCTCGCGGTCAGTCCGAATTA
>SXZD01000005.1 GCA_005788065.1 Burkholderiales bacterium | reverse complement strand
GCGTGCGCAAAGACCTGTGGGGCTATGCGCCAGGTGAGAGCCTCAGCAATGAAGAACTCATCAAGGAAAAGTATCGCGGCATTCGCCCTGCGCCGGGTTACCCGGCCTGCCCTGAGCACACGGTCAAAGCTGATATGTTCAAGCTGTTAGCCGCCGACGAAATTGGCATGTCACTGACAGAGAGCCTGGCCATGAGCCCGGCAGCCAGCGTGTCAGGTTTCTATTTTGCAGCGCCCGATTCGTCCTACTTTAATGTCGGTCAGATTGCGCAAGACCAGTTCGATGCACTGCGCGAACGTTCAGGACGTGATGCGGTGGAATTGGCTCGGGCACTGTCGCCGAATCTGGCGCCGGGCGTGAAGTAATCGGTGCGCACCCTCGTGAAGGCATGGGTCGGCTTGCGATTGTCGTGAGCCGCAACGCAAGCCGCAACGCAGGCTACAACGCAAGCCACAACGCAAGCCACAACGCAAGCGAGCAGGGGTTATTGAAGATCAGCGGTCACGCGCCACAGCGTGTGCCCGCTTTCTGCATATTTCTTTTCGAACAGGCTCATCGGATGAGCCATTGCATCTGAATGTGACACACTGTCCATTTTGATGGATGAGGCCCCACCCATCAGCAAAGTCTGATGGAATTCCTGCGCGTAGATTTCCCAGTTGGTTCTCAGTTCAAGCCGTCCGCCCAGGGCCAGCAAGCATGGCCACACGGGGTGCCCGTGCCAGCGTCGCATCAGGTGGTGGGCTTTGGGCCAAGGGTTCGGATACAGCAGGTAGTGCGCGCGCAAACGCACATCGCGCTTGAGCAGCGCACGCCAGAGGTCTTGCACGTCGGCACGCACGTAGCGCAAGTTGCCGGGCAACAATGTGTCGGACGAACCATCTGTAGCAGACTGCAATAAGCTGACTGCAGCGTTCGAGGTGTTCTCCGGTGTGTTGGCGAGGTTCAGCGGCGAACGTTTGAGCCGATGTGCCGATTGGTCTATTCCCGCCACGAAGCATTGTGTATTTTCCAGCGCGATACGCACGCTTGAATGCCCGGTGCCGCAACCGCTGTCCAAAATGAGGGGGCGACCGGAACAGGCGTCTACGATCTGATCTGCGAGGTCTTCAACCCACGGTGGGATGGGACGTTGGAATGCGGTCTGCAGATGTTTGACCACAACTGTCTGCAAGTCCTCATGCATCCCGGTCTGATTGCTGGAGACCGGCAGACTGTCAGACATGGTCAAAATCCCCAGTGGACGTCCGCGCCTTTTTGCAGGGCATCCTGCATCATCTTCAGAAGCGGGTAGGCGCGTTGCTGCAGGTTCACCGGCGCAGCCATCCCCTTGGGCTGAGCGGCCTCTTCATCCTCTGTCAGGGGGGGCGCCGACTGCTGTGCCATCTTCTCTTCCAGAATAGCAGCCGACAGGCGGGCAATGGCACCTTGCAAGCCATCCTGCGGGATAACCCCCTGCTTGCTCAACTCAAGTCCCATGATGGCAAACAGTTTTTCTGCATGTGACTGCAGCATGACGATTTCTGCGCTGGCTTTGGAGCGGAATTTGACGACGGCCATGCGGGTTCTCCTGAAGAACAGAACAGGAGCGCATTGTGCCTGATACGGCGTGCATGCGTGTATAGTCGGCGTCACACAACATACCTGTCGACCATGAAAAATTTTGTTGCACTCCTGCTGTGTATTGTCGCAGTCGCATGCACGCCCGCGCTTGACTGGCGTGAGGTTCGAAATGAGGACGCCGGCTACCGTGCACTGTTTCCCGGCAAGGCTGTCATGGCCAGCCGGGAATTTGTCTTGGCCGGCGAGACGGTGACGCTCAAGTTGCATGCCACCACCGCTGGCAGTGCGTATTTTGCCGTAGGAGAGATTCCGCTCAATTCTGAGCAGCAGGCCAAGGCGGGCGAGATCGTGAAGGCGCTGAAAGCCTCCTTGGTCAACAATGTAGGTGCCAGCGGCACCGAGGAAAAAATAGTGTCGGCTGCCGGCACCGTCTGGCAGGAAGTGCGCGCCACAGGGCAGATGAAAAACGGCGCGCCGTCAGTATTTGCCGGACGGTTTCTCGTGCAGCCCGGCCGCATCATCGAAGTGGTGGCCATGGGAGAAAAGGCCCTGCTGACGGACGACGCCATCGACATGTGGCTGGGCAGTGTGACCCTGGAGCAACGGCCGTGAACACAGGCGAGTCCGATATCCCCGAACAGCCCCACAACCCGGCCCTGCCTGTTGTGCAGGGAGGTCTGGCGCGGCGCATGTTTTTCATTTTTGCGCTCGCCTACATGGTGTCCTACGGCATGCGCACCATCAATGCGGTGATTGCACCGGATATGGTGGCTGACCTGCAGCTCAGCGCCTCCCAGTTGGGTCTGCTGGCCTCTGCCTATTTTTTGACGTTCGCCATCATGCAATTGCCCGTGGGCATTTTGCTCGACCGGTTTGGTCCCCGGCGGGTGGATGCGCTGCTGATGCTGATCACCGCAAGCGGCAGCGTGTTGTTTGCGGTGGCTGATTCGTTTGCCCTGTTGTGGTTGGGACGGGCTCTGATCGGTGTGGGCGTGTCAGCCTGCCTGATGGCAGCGGTGCAGGCCTATGCCTTGTATTTCAAGCCGCATCTGCAGGGATCCATGTCCTCGTGGATGCTGACGGCCGGCTCCGTGGGTGCGATTCTGGTGACCACACCGGTACACCATGCCATTCCGGTGCTGGGATGGCGGGGTGTTTTCGTCGTGGTGGCTCTCATGTGCATGGTGGCCAGCGCCGCTTTGTGGTGGGGTTTGCCGCGGCTGCCCTTCCCGGGCAAGGGCACGCCCGTAGCGCAGCTATTGCCCGGTTATGTGACCATTTTCCGCAGTGGACATTTCTGGCGGGTGGCACCCCTGGCCACGTTTGTGCAGGGCGGTTTCATGGCGTTTTCGGGGCTGTGGATGGGACCCTGGCTGCAAAAAGTGCAGGGCTTGAGCGCAGATGAGACGGCTGTCGCACTGTTCTGGTTTTCTTTATGCCTCATGGTGGGATATCTGTTGACCGGAGTTATCTCGCGCCGTCTGTCCCTGCGTGGGCGCAGCGGTTCGCCCCTCATCGTGGTCGGTGTGGGAAGTTCGTTTGTGCTGCTGTTTGCGCAGGTGTGGACGCAGGGGGCGCTAGGCATGTGGGGCTGGATGCTGTGGGCTTTTTTGTGTAGCGGATCGATCGTGACCTACAGCTGGTGCAACGAGGCATTCCCCAAGTCGCTGGCGGGTAGATCCAGTACGGCACTGAATCTATTCATTTTTTTGGGCGCTTTTGGTGTGCAGTGGGGCATCGGTATCGGTGTGGACTTTTATGTGAACCGGGGGCTGACGCAAGAGTTGGCGCTTGAACAGGTGATGCTGGACGTCTCGGTTCTGATGTTTCTGTCGTACCTTTGGTTTGTCAGACCCGGCCTGTCGGGGTCGGCCGGCCGGCATCAACATCACTGAGCGCATGATTGATGACGTCTATCGTGCAGATAGGCATGATTCATTTGACTGTAACGTGATACATTTTAGAATGAATACTTAATACGGAGTGTTTCCGTGTTTGTTTGACCAAGGAGATGAAAATGCAATTAAAAGGTTCAAAGACCGAAGAGAACCTGAAAGCCGCATTCGCCGGCGAATCGCAGGCCAACCGCCGTTACCTTTATTTCGCGGCTAAGGCCGACGTTGAGGGCTTCAACGACGTGGCAGCCGTGTTCCGCTCCACCGCTGAAGGCGAAACCGGTCACGCCCATGGTCACCTTGAATACCTCGAGCAGTGCGGCGACCCTGCCACCGGAATGCCTTTCGGCGCAACTGCTGACAACCTGAAGTCCGCTATCGCAGGCGAAACGCACGAGTACACCGACATGTACCCCGGCATGGCCAAGACAGCGCGTGACGAAGGCTTCGATGAGATCGCCGACTGGTTTGAAACGCTGGCCAAAGCCGAGCGCTCACACGCCAACAAGTTCCAGAAGACTCTGGACGCTCTGGAGGCCTGATGCGTACCGTCCGGCCCTGTCCTCGGCCGGACTGCTGCAACAGGCTGTCCATGAAAAGCCGCTGCATGTCCAATGGCTTGCGGCGGTTTTTTTCGACCTTAATCAAGCGGCAGCAGACGCGATCATCACCAGATCACCCCTAGAGCCATCGCCCACGCGACCCTGAACAAACGATAAAACAAGGAGGTCCCATGTCTGTCATCGGAATGGTGAAAGAAGGAAGCCTGGAGGCTCCCACCCGTCACCCCATCGATTGGAAAAACCCCGAGTATTACGACGAGTCCAAGGTGTTTGCGGAGATGGAGCGCATTTTTGACATCTGCCACGGATGCCGCCGCTGCGTGAGTCTGTGCGGATCGTTCCCCACCCTGTTTGACCTGATTGACGAGAGCCCCACGCTGGAGCTCGATGGTGTGCCCAAAGAGAAATATTGGGATGTGGTGGACCAGTGTTACCTGTGCGACATGTGCTACATGTCCAAGTGTCCGTATGTGCCGCCTCATGAATGGAACCTGGACTTTCCGCACACCATGCTGCGGGCCAAGGCGGTGAAGTTCAAGAACCACGGATCGTCTTTCCGTGACCGTTTTTTGTCCGGCACCGATACCCTCGGTACCTTCGCCGGTATTCCGATCGTGACCCAGACCGTGAACGCGGTCAACAGCACAACGCTGATGCGAAAGGCCATGGATTCGACATTGGGTGTCGATGAGCATGCTTGGATTCCGGGGTATGCGGCCAGGACGTTCCGCTCCTATGAAAAGGGGCATATCGCAGACCGTGCAGGCAATATCGGCACGCCGTTGGATGGTGAGCGCACGCCCGGCAAGGTTGCGATTTTTTCCACCTGCTATGTGAATTACAACGAACCGGGCATCGGTCTGGATCTGGTAAAGATCCTCAACCACAACGGTATTCCGTATGTGCTGGCCGAAAAAGAAGCCTGCTGCGGCATGCCGAAGCTGGAACTCGGCGATCTGGATTCTGTTGCAGCGCTGAAAGAGAAAAACATCCCGGCGCTGGTGAAACTGGCCAAGGCCGGCTATGCGATTTTGACGGCCATTCCCAGTTGCACGCTCATGTTCAAGCAAGAGCTACCTTTGATGTTCCCTGATGATGAAGATGTGGCCTTGGTGAAAGCGGCCATGTGGGATCCGTTCGAATACCTGATTGCACGACACAAGGATGGCTTGCTGAAGACGGACTTCCAGCAGCCATTGGGCAATGTGTCCTATCACATCCCGTGTCATGGTCGCGTGCAGAACGTCGGCAAGAAAACCGAAGAGATGCTGAAAATGATTCCGGACACCACTGTGAATACGGTGGAACGGTGTTCTGGGCATTCGGGCACGTGGGGCGTGAAGAAAGAGTTTCATGCGCAGGCCATGAAAATAGGCAAACCCGTGTTCAAGGCCATGGACAAAAACAGTCCTGACTACATCAGTTCGGATTGTCAGTTGTCAGGTCATCACATTGAACAGGGCATGGAAGCCTTGCGCGCCGCCGGTGCGAAAGAGCCTGAGCTTGCGCATCCGATCACACTGGTGCGGATGGCATATGGTTTATAAATGGTTTGTTGACTACGGCCTGCCCGCCTTTGTCGCGGGCTGGTGGATATTTTTGATTTCTGGAGTTGTGTGACATGGTCATTACCCGCGACAGCCTGCTTAGCCTCGAGCGCTATTCCAAAGAGCGCAGCGACTGGCGTGCCCGCATCATTCCGTACAAAAAGCGCCGCACGGTGCATGTGGGCGAGCATGTTACTTTCCTGTTCGAGGATGAGCAGACCATCCGGTATCAGATACAGGAAATGCTGCGCATCGAAAAAACATTCGAGGAAGACGGCATTCTGGATGAGCTGGATGCCTACAATCCGCTGGTGCCGGATGGTCGCAACCTGAAGGCCACCATGCTGATCGAATATGCCGACCCGGTGGTGCGTGCGCGCGAATTGCAGCGGCTCAAAGGTATTGAGCGAGCCAGCTGGATGCAGGTGCAGGGTTTTGACAAAGTGTTTGCGATTGCAGATGAGGATCTGCAGCGCGAGAATGAAACCAAGACGTCCTCCGTTCATTTCATGCGCTTTGAGTTCACCGATGCGATGGTGGATGCATTGCGGGGCGGCGCATCGTTTTCGCTGGGTGTAGACCACGACTACTACGGGCATCTGGTGACAGCGATTGAAGGTGATTCCCGGACAGCGCTGCTGGCAGACTTTGCATGACCGTCAGCCCGCACGGGTCTGAATGGTTGAGCTGACTTGCGCTGGCGACAGCACGCGCCGGTAAGCCAAAGCCTCTTGCAGATGCTGCATGCCGATCTGGTCGGTATCTGCCAGGTCTGCGATGGTGCGAGCCACCCGCAAAACCCGGTGGGTGGATCTGCCTGTCAGCCCCCACTTTTCACTCGCTTTTGAAAGCCACTGCCGCTGTGCGTCGGTGAGCGATGCGTGCGCGTCCAGTTGCGTGATGTCCAGCGATGCATTCAGGGCAGTCTGTCTGACGCGCTGTCTGCTGTGTGCGGACATGACCCGCCGCCGGACCGTTGCCGAGTCTTCTCCTTCGGGCAGGCCCAGCAGGGCGTGAGCAGGCAGTGAGCCCACCTCCACACCGATGTCGATGCGGTCCAGCAGTGGACCGGAAAGCCGGTCGCGATAGCGTTTGATGGACTCGGGCGAGCAACGGCATCGCTGGCTGCCATGGCCTAGCCAGCCACAGGGGCACGGGTTGTGAGCTACCACCCACTGGAAGCGCGCCGGGTAGCGGGCAGAAAAGCTGGCGCGGGCAATGTGGACTTCGCCTGTTTCGAGGGGTTCACGCAGCGACTCGAGGCAGCGGCGATCAAATTCGAGTATCTCATCCATGAACAGGATGCCGTGGTGAGCCATGGTGATGCTGCCCGGCTTGGGCGGCGAGCCGCCACCCACAAGGGCTGGCAAGGTGGCGCTGTGGTGTGGGCACTCGAAGGGCCGCAAACCGAACTGAAGCGGCAGACCTTTGAGGCTGCGCAGGGCGGCAACCTCGAGCGTAGCATGTTCGGACAGGGGTGGAAGCAGGCCTGGCAGCCGCTGAGCCAGCATGGACTTGCCACTGCCCGGCGGGCCGACCATCAGCAGGTTGTGGCCGCCAGCGGCTGCGATTTCCAGTGCACGACGGGCGGAGGACTGACCGCGCACGTCGCGCAGGTCAGGTGGCGTGGGCAAGACATCGGGGGCATAAGCGATGGCCGCCGAGAGGGGTGGCCCATGTCCGACCAGATGTGCACAGGCCTCCAGCAGGCTGGCTGCACCATAGGCAGAGATGCCCGGTATGGCAGCGGCCTGGCGTGCATCTGCAATGCCGAGCATGAGTTTCAGTGTGGCGGGGGCTGCGTCCGATTGCGGGTTTGCATGCAGAGCCAGTGCGCTTTTGGAGCTTGCATTGTCGGGCAGGTGGTTCGAAGTGGTTCTCAGTGGTGTTTGATCTCCGGGGGGCTCGGTAGGTCGATGGACCGCCGACTGCCGCGCGCTGAGCGCCAGTGCGAATGCGCCCGGGCTGCTGAGTACCGTGCCGTCGAGCGACAGCTCCCCGGAAAACTCCCAATCGTCCAGTTTGGCATCCGGCAATTGACCGCTGGCTGCCGCAATGCCGATGGCAATGGGCAGGTCGAATCGGCCGGAGCCTTTGGGCAGGTCTGCCGGTGCCAGATTGACGGTGATGCGCTGCAGGGGAAACTGGAAGCCCGAGTTTTGCAGTGCGGCGCGCACCCGTTCTCGGCTTTCACGCACCTCAGCGTCTGGCAGGCCGACGATGCAAAAGCCCGGCAGGCCGTTGGCCAGATGAATCTCTACCCGCACGGCCAGCGCGCTGGCGCCGTGCAGGGCTCGGGAACGGACGAGGGCGAAGGTCATGCGCAGTCTCCGGAAGCTGAAGCTGCGCATTGTGCGGTAGCGCGTTGTGCCTACCGCAGCGGGGTGAAACGCAAGGAGGGAGGGGGTTTAATCCGCTCGGGTTGTGCGGGCTGCGCTTTCCAGTTCAGCAACCCGCTTTTCCAGAACAGCCAGTTTTTCGCGGGTTCGCAGCAGCACCTGCTGGTGTATTTCAAAGTCTTCGCGGCTGACCAGCTCCCAGTCTGACAGGCTCTGCTGCAACAGATTGCGCAGGGGGTTGTCGCGGCCCATGGGATTGACCATGGGGCCGACCGAGGCGAATAGCTGGCCGATGCGCTGCTGCAGATTGTCGATGAAAGCGTTTTTGTCCATGGTGGCTCCCGGTATGGGGGCGATGATAGCACTGAGGGCGCGCGAGTGGCCGAGTGGCGGGTGGAGCGAAGTTAGCTCGCTGTAAAGGTGGTTGAGGATTGTGCGTGCGGATGCACCGAGAGCGTGCACCTATTTGGTGCAATGTATTGTTTGCATAACTTTTGTGCGCAGTGATCCGGTGCGCGCCTGCTTTTGGTGCTGTTTCATGCCTCAAAAGTGACGGGGTGTTAATTTTTTGATCCGCCAGCGTGAATCAGCTTGGTGCAAACCGGGCTGGCACGCTTCTCGCTGTGCAGAAGCTAACTCAGACATTTCTGGGCTTATTCTTTCACAGGAGAAAACGAAGATGAAAAAATCAACCATCGCTCTGGCTGTTGTTGGCGCCCTGTCCGCAGTACCTGCAATCGCTGCCGAATCCGACTTCACTTTTACGGGTAACGTCAACGTTCTAACGGACTATCGTTTCCGCGGTATCTCCCAAACTGCACGCGGTCCCGCGTTGCAAGGCGGTTTTGATGTTGCACACAAGTCCGGTTTCTACGCAGGTAACTGGAACTCGAACGTTTCAACTGAATCATTTGTAGGTGGTGCCGGTCTGGAGATGGATTTCTATGCTGGCTACAAAGGTGAATTCAAAGGCGTCGGTTACGACGTCGGCAATCTCTACTACTACTACGACGGCGCTCGCTATCTTGGTACCACTAAGAGCTACAACAACAATGAAGTCTACCTGGGTCTGTCTTATGGCCCCGTGAGCGGCAAGTATTCATACGCGACAACAGACTACTTTGGTTTGAGCGACGCAGCGGGCTTGACTACCGGCGCAGGTTACACCAGCACGATAGGAACGGGCCGTTCGCGCGGGTCTTCATATAGCGAACTGAATTTCAGTCAGGAGATCATGCCTAAGGTGACCTTAAATGCTCACGTCGGGTATACCGATATCAAAAACTACAAGGACTTGTCTTACACCGACTACAAGCTCGGCGCATCCTATGACTTGAACGGTTTCGCACTGGGTGCGCACTATGTCGGAACTGACGTCAAGGGTCAAAACGCCGAATTGTTCTACACCGTGACAACCAGTGGCACCGGTCCGAAGCAGCTCTACAAAGACACCATCGTCCTGTCCATCGGCAAAACGTTTTAATCCGTTGTAAACGCAGTATCGGCAACGGGTGCGCCCGTTGCCATTATTCCCCCACGGGAGGACACCATGAAATTAATCACTGCAGTGATCAAGCCATTCAAGCTTGATGAGGTCCGCGAGGCCCTGTCCGCCATCGGCGTACAAGGCATCACGGTGACCGAGG
>SXZD01000026.1 GCA_005788065.1 Burkholderiales bacterium | reverse complement strand
GAAGCCGCCGGTCAGGTTATTGCGCACCACCGCGTCCCAACCCTTGGCGGAAATGTCTTTCAAAGGGGCGGGGAACTGGCCACCCGCATTGTTGACCAAGCCGTCGATGCGCCCATGCGCCTCCAATACCGAGACAACTGTAGCTCTTACCGCTTCTTCCTCGCGGATGTCACAGGTATGCAGCGAGGCTTTTTGACCCATATTCAAGCGGTCGAAGATGGGCTGCAACTCGGCCGCCACTTTTTCCAGTTTTTCAATCTTGCGACCGACCAATGCGATGGAGGCACCGAGTGCGGCCAGTTCGTGCGCCGTGCAGCGGCCAATACCTGAGCCTGCGCCTGTGATGAGTACGGTTTGCCCCGCGAACAGACCATCCCTGAAGACGGACCGATAATGCCCCGACATGAAAATCTCCTCGTGATGAATTATTTTCTCCCACATTACCGAACAAACGTTTGCTTGGCAAATTGTGTTTCGGGGACGTATGATGCTCTGACCAAAGAAAAGCGCATGGGGGAGTGAAGATGGTCAAAATTGGCGGTGCTTCAGGTTTCTGGGGTGACAGCATGACGGGGGTTCTGCAGTTGGTAAAAGAACCCGGCATTCAGTTCATCACGTTCGATTACCTGGCCGAACTGACCATGTCTTTGCTGGCGACCGCGCGCAGCAAAAACCCGGAACTGGGCTATTGCCCTGACTTTGTGGAACTGGCCATGAAGTTCACCCTGCCGATGATCAAGGAGAAGGGCATCCGCATTGTCAGCAATGCAGGTGGCATCAACCCGCACGGCTGCGCCAAGGCGCTGCAGGCTCTTCTGGACCTGATGAAAATCGACCTCAAAATCGCCGTTGTTGCGGGCGACGACCTCACCGGACGACAAGAAGAGTTTCGCGCGCAGGGCGCAACCGACATGACCAGCGGCGCCGCCATGCCGGCCAAACTGGTATCGGCCAATGCCTATCTGGGCGCCTTCCCCGTCGCTGCCGCACTTGATGCGGGTGCGGACATCGTCATTACCGGCCGCACCGTGGACTCAGCCTTGCCGCTGGGTATTCTCATTCACGCTTTCGGCTGGAAGGCCAATGACTTCGACAAGCTGGCAATGGGCAGCCTGGCGGGTCACCTGATTGAATGCGGTGCGCAAGCCACCGGCGGTTTGTTCACCGACTGGAAAGACGTACCCGGCTGGGCCAACATCGGATACCCGGTACTGGAATGCGAGGCCGATGGGCGTTTTGCCGTCACCAAACCGAAGGGCACGGGCGGATTGGTCAGTGTGCCGGTGCTGTCTGAGCAGATGTTGTATGAAATCGGCGACCCCGGCAATTATGTACTGCCGGATGTGGTGTGCGATTTCACGCAGGTCCGCATCACACAGGTGGGCTTAGCCGATGACCACCGTGTAGCAGTGGAGGGCGCAAAAGGCAAGCCGCCCACACCGCACTACAAAGTATGTGCAACGTATGTTGATGGCTATCGTTGCGTGGCAAACCTGAGCATTGTGGGCGAAGATGCGGTGGCAAAAGCACGCCGCACAGGCGAGACCATTTTTGAGCGCACCCGCGGTTTGCTGAAAATGCTGGGCATGCCCGACTACACCCGCACACAAATTGATGTGCTGGGCGAGGAACCGGACTTTGGTCCGAATGCAAGAGTGCATCACGATCTGCGTGAGACCGTTGTTCGTCTTGCAGCATGCCATCCTGTGAAACAGGCCCTCGAACTGTTTGCTCGCGAGTTGGCACCAGCTGGCACCTCTTATGCGCCCGGTACCACCGGAAGCCTGTCCTCTGGGCGTCCCAGCGTATCGCCGCGCGTTCGCCTGTTTTCCTTTCTGGTGCCCCGCGACAGTGTGCAGGTAGAACTTACGGTTGCAGATCAGACTATCGGCTACGAAGCGCCCGCGGTCGAAACGCAGACTGCAAACAAATCGCCCAGCCTTGCTGCCTCAGCCGCAATCGGAGCAGGGACATTGACGGGCGCAATGCGTGAAGTGAAATTGATCGACATTGCGCATGGACGCAGTGGCGACAAGGCGGATACCTCAAACATCGGTATCATTGCGCGCAAGCCCGAGCTTGTTGACGCACTGCGTTCTGTATTGACAGAAACTGCTGTGCGAAAGCATCTGGGACACTACGTGAAGGGGTCTATCCGCATCTATGAAGTGCCCGGCATTGGCGCCTTCAATATCGTCGCTGAGCAAGCGCTGGATGGTGGGGGATTAAGCTCTTTGCGCGCAGATCCGTTGGGCAAGGCCATGGCGCAAATCCTGTTGACCATGCCCGTGAGCGTTCCGGCGAATCTGTTGCAATAAGTCAAACGACACAACGATAACGAGAATATCTCATGAAATCCGCCGTCTCAGAAGACAGTAATCGCAGGCAGGATCTGCTCCAGGCAGCAGCACGCCTGTTCAAGGAAAAAGGATATGAGGGCGCCAGCATTCGCGCCATTTCATCTGCTGTAGGCATGCGGTGCGGCAGTCCGTTCTACCATTTCGAGAACAAGCAGGCCATCCTGTACGCTGTAATGGAAGAAGGTTTGCGACAGGGCTTGGAACGCACCGAGGCGGCTATTGATGCGTCATTGTCTGCCCGCGAACAATTCGAACGATTAGTCCGTGTGCACTTGGGCATTCTGCTGGAAGAGGGCAATGATTTTATTCCGGTGATGCTGTACAACTGGGGCGCGCTCGATAAAGAACATCGACTCAAGCTGATTGAAACCAAGGATCGCTACGACCGTATCTGGGCTGACATGGTGGCTCGGTTGCAGGCCGAAGGCGAGTTGGGTGACGATCCCAAAATTGCGCGCTTGCTGTTGCTTGGCGCAATGAACTTCATCACCACATGGTACAAACCGGACGCCGGCCTGAGCATTGACGGGTTGGCGCAGCAGGTGGTCCGGTTTTATCTCCGTTAGCGTCGCTTCGGCGTCCACGCCCAGATCATGCGAGCAAAAATCGGCTCTTTGCCTTCGCTGTCTGTCAGCGTTACAGCGACATCGACTTCGCCTTTTTCCTGAGATTGCATCAATTCAATCTGCTCGGACGTCAACCGCGCCTCAGCTACCAGATCGCCTTTGGCACGCTTCAGATAATCGATGCCCGCATGCTTGATAACCGGCACACAGTTGTCCGGTACATTCATGCCCACCAACACGCCCGTTGCAGATTCCACCAGCAAGCCCATCGCCATCGCATGCGGTGTGCCCAAGTGGTTTTGCACCGCCTTGATGTTCTTCAACACAATCACCGCGCGATCCGGTTCAATCGCCGTAAACCGCAAACCGGCCGTACCGAAAAATTTTACGGCGCGCCCGAAAACGACCGAGAACGCACGGCTTTTCAACGGACCGGGAAGCGGGCGCAGCGTGTCATACACTTTACGGATAGCAGAAGGTTTCGTCATTTTTTCTTACGTCCTGACAGTTTGGAGGCCCCATAAGCCGGCATACACGCAGGCTTTTTGGCCGGTTCAATGATCGATATCAAATGGTTGCCGCCAGGCGCACAGCCTGATCAATGGCACGCTTGGCATCCAGTTCGGAAGCCACATCCGCGCCCCCGATCAAATAGACCTTTTGTCCTGCATGCTGCAGACCGTCGTACAACTCCCGCAGGGGTTCCTGCCCGGCACACACCACAACCGTGTCAACGTCGAGCACCTGTGGTTTGTCCTGCGCCAAGATGTGCAAGCCATCATCGTCCACTTTCACGTATTGCACACCCTGCATGAAGTTGACCCTGCGGCTCTTCAGGCTTGCCTTGTGCACCCAGCCAGACGTTTTACCCAAACGCTTTCCAAGCGGCTCATCCTTGCGTTGGCACAACCAGATATCACGTGCCGGCGCCGGCGGTTCAGCTTTTACGCCAGTCACACCACCCGGGTTGGCCGGATCAAAGGTCACGCCCCATTCTTTCAGCCATGTGGGCAAGTCCAGCGTCGGTGACGGATGCGAGAAATCGTGCGTCAAAAATTCGGACACATCAAAGCCGATACCACCCGCACCGATCACAGCCACTTTTTTACCGACCGGCGCATTGCGCAACAGCACATCGATGTAGCTGACCACTTTCGGATGATCAGCGCCCGGAATATCCAACCCACGCGCTTTTACACCCGTAGCCAGCACGATCATGTCAAAGCCTGCCGACTTCATCGCATCTACGTCCACACGCGTGTTCAGTTTCAGGTTCACGCCTGTCAGTTCAATCTGGCGACCGAAATACTTCAGTGCTTCATGAAACTCTTCTTTGCCCGG
>SXZD01000268.1 GCA_005788065.1 Burkholderiales bacterium | reverse complement strand
TGTAGGAGCGGCGCCGGCGCGGCGGTTTCGACTGGTTAAGAGCGTCGGATGACATGATCGTAGTGTCCACGAAGTTAAGAGCGTGGACACTATTGCCGGGCGCAACAGGCGGTTCAAGACGGTGAAACTTTGAGGCTTACCTTGCTTCAGGTGGTCTCATGGTTTGAAATTCGAATTTTGCAGCGTTTCTGCGTGTGTGCCACTGGACAACTGATCCCGGTCTGCGATGTTTCGACTTAAGACTTGTCAGCGTCGTAGGCTGAGTCTTCTTCATGGAGTGCAGACCGCATGCTTCGGTTTTGAGCGTCCATTGATTCAGGGCGTCTTCGACGATCACGTGGAGCACAAACTTCGTTCGAGTGCTTTTCCGACAGGGGTGGAACAGTTGCGCCTGCCAACATAAGTGATTGCATTTTCGCCTGGATCAGTTTTTCGTCGACGCTGAAATTCATTAGAACCGGCGTTGGTATGTTCAGGCTCTTGGCGAGCTTCACCAGATTTTTGAGTGACACATTGCGTTGGCCCCGTTCAATGCCACCCAAATAGCTGCGGGCCATACCGCTTTCCAGTGCAAGCTTTTCCTGCGACCACCCCTTTACCCTACGCAGTTTGGCCAGGTGTCGTCCAAAAGCAAAGGGCGCTGCTTCAATAAACGCCATCACTTGCAAGTTCTCGTCAATTGGATTCATCACACCGATGTTATTGGGGTGATACCGATGGAGCGACGCCCTATGAGTGACATTTTTTATGTCAAAAGGGGTTAACACTTGCGAGTGGAGTTTCGTGCAAGAAAAAGAAAAGGCCAGCGTGTGGTTTGCTGGCCTTGTGCTTAATGCTCGCTGTGTAATCTGCACACTCTAGAATGTTATGCTCTGTTGCAGGCCTCGAAAGCTCACATGTTTCTCGTCGAGTAGTCGCTCACGCCGTGAGTTTTATCATGAGCGGATGGGTTCGCAATTCGCAGAGATGGCCCACAAGACCTTTCCGAGGGCCGGGAAGCTGCGTGGGTCAAGCGACTTGCCTGTGTTCAGGAATGCCACTGAAATATCGCGGTCAGGGTCGGCCCACGACACGATGTTGATCAGGCCCAGATGTCCATACGCTTTAGGCGCTTTAGCGCCGAACAGCGAGAACAGACTTTCCCCCAGCATCATGCCGCTGGAGTAACGGATAGGGATCATCAGCATTCGGTCGACTGTGATGCGGCCCACCGGTTTGACCGCTTTGCGCACGGTCTCAGGTTTCAGGATACGTTTGCCTTCAAACTCGCCCTCATTGAGCATCATCTCGTAGAAGCGACACAACTCATCGGCAGTTGAATACATATTGCCCGCCGGGATGATGGCGCTCATGAAATCTGGCGTATTTGAAATTTCTGCTACTTTTTCAAAATCGATGCCCAGAGCGCGTTTTGCGATGAGGCTTAAGGGGTAGGGTAGGGGGAGGCCTGTTGAGTAGTTCAGTGCCGTTTCGTTGTGCAGGGTCTGTTCGATGCCGTAGTTGAATATCTGGCATCCCAGCGGCGCGCTGAAGAGCTCATGCATCAGGGGGCGCAGCTCACGACCGGTTACCCTGCGTGCAATTTCTCCCAAGACATAGCCGCCCGTGATGGCGTGATAGGCCTGTTCCTGTCCTGTTCCCTTTTTGGTGCTCACGGCCGACAACAGGTCAAGCATCGTGTTCCACTGGTAGAGCAGGCGAGGGTCCGGGTCGGGCAATGGGATGTTGGCCAGGCCTGCACGATGTGACAGTACATGGCGCAGCGTGGTGTTTTCTTTTCCGCCGACGCCAAACTCGGGAATGTAATGTGCAACCCGCTCATCGAGGTTGATCAAACCGTCTTCTTCCAGCTTGTGCATCAGCACGGCAGTTACGCCTTTGGATGCCGAGAACAGGCAGACGGGTGTGTCGGGCTTCATCAGCTCCGGATTGAGGGAGATGTGTCCGGGTGCATTGCCTCGGGCATGACCGATGGCCCGGTTCATGATGACCTTGCCGCTGCGGCGTATGGTGATGCTCATACCTGGCTGCAGCCCCGAGCGGTAAAAGTCTTCGATGCTCTTCCAGATGGCTTTGATCTGTTTGGGCTTCATGCCCACTTCAGCCGGATCCACTTCGCTGTCGTGGTCAATGGTGGTGACAGACGCGATGTCTTTGGGAACAGGGGTCTTCAGCTCGCCGGCGCGAACGAGTGTTTTCAGCATGGTGTCTCAGCCATTTGTAATTGGAAAGGTGCCCTGATTCTAGTCCTGTTGGCAGGGCTTGTGCGCGTGCTCAGGCTGTCACGGCATTTTTTCTGATGTTTTTGACATGGTGTTCAAATTCGAAACGGATGAACCTCCCGTTTTTTCGGTGTCATGCAACTGCTTCTGCAAAAACTGGTCGATATCGTCCAGCAAGGGCGCCTTGAAACGCAAGGGCCAGGCCAGGCTGGCAATGATGCTGACATGGTCTACCGGGGGGTAGGTCTTGAGTGTGGTGCTCACCCCCGACTTTTGCAGACGATCAGCCAGCGCAAACGTGTTGCGCTTGGGGTTGATGAGATCGTCTTCCGGGCTGCTGGCCAGAAAGCTGGCAGGTGCGCCCGCGCTTACAAAGTCGATGGGCTGGCTGTCTTTGGGATAGTCAGGATGAAAGAATACCGGTTGTACGTCAGGCGTGCCGATGGGCAGAAAGTTGTATGCACCCGATATTCCGACCCAGGCGCGAAACACGTCAGGCTTGAGTTGATGGGGAGCCAACCAGCGGGCATCCAGTGCCATCATGGCTGCGTTGTAAGCACCTGCGCTGTGTCCCATGACAATCATGCGGGATGGGTCGCCGCCGTATTTGGCGACGTTGGCATGAGCCCATGCGACTGCACGTGCATTGTCATGCAGAAAATCCGGGTAACGCACTTCCGGATACAGGCGATAGTCGGGAATGACAGTCAGATAGCCGCGGGATGCCAACGAATGACCGATGAACGCATAGTCTTTGCGCTCGCCCCGGTTCCAGCTGCCGCCGTAGAAAAAAACCACGACTGGACGGGTGTCCTTGCCTGTGGGTTGATAGATGTCCAATTGATGCCGCGGCAGCGGCCCGAACGGGATACCCGTCACTGAGGTGTGCGGGCTGGCCGAACTCAATGTGTTGAGAACATCCACGGAACTGCACGCGCCCGTTGTCACCAAAGGAATGAGTGCAATGGATCGGGCCAGCAGACGCTTTCCGCCCGCAAGGCGGGACAGAACGGGGAGCAGCGGTTTGGGCTTCAATTTGTCTGTCACTGTCCGCATCGCATGCCGATATGTGCCAGCGCCTCATCCACCTGGTCAACCAGAATCAGACACAGATCGCCTGCTTCAAGTTTCTCCAGCGCCGTGTCAATAGCCACAAACTCGCCCAAAATCTCAAGCACCTCGCGGGTGCGCGATGCATTGGCCAAGCCATTGCGCAGCAGTGCCACCACCTCTCCGGCTTCACGACCGCGGTTGCAGGCGTCCTCATACAGGATCACCTGGTCGAATGCGTCGCCCAGAATCTGCGTCTGCATGGAAATGTCGACATCGCGACGGTCGCCCGCCCCACTGATGACCACGCTGCGTTTTACAGCCGGCATGCCGTCGATGGCCTTGACCAGGGCGATGATGGCATCGGGGTTGTGTCCGTAGTCCGCAATGACCGTGGCCCCTTTGTAATCGAATACATTGAAGCGTCCGGGCGCCGTGTCGGCATCGCTGACAAATGTAGCCAGCCCCGCACGGATCTTGTCTGCGGGAACGCCCATCACCCAAGCGGCTGCAGCCGCGCAGAGTGCGTTTTCAACCTGGAAACTGATGGTCCCGTTGCGCGTCAGGGGGATGTGACCCAAGGGGAAGTCCAATACCTTGCCATCACGCGCCAGATGCAGGGCGTCGTCGCGACGGAATGCCACGGGCTCGCCGTTCTCCAGTCGGCGTGCCACTTCGGGATGCCCGGAATGGCTGGCAAAGAAAATGACCGTGCCGGGGCAGTGCTCGGCCATGGCAACGGTATGCGGGTCTTCGAGGTTCAGGATGGCATAGCCGTCGTCCTTGACGTTCTCCACCAAGACCCGTTTGACGGCAGACAGGCCTTCGACCGTGTGGATGTTGTTCATGCCCAGATGGTCGCCCATGCCGATGTTGGTGACGATGGCCACGTCGCTGCGGTCGAAACCCAAGCCCTCGCGCAGGATTCCGCCGCGGGCGGTTTCCAGCACGGCACCGTCCACATGCGGATGCGCCAGCAGGTTGCGGGCGCTCTTGGGGCCGCTGCAGTCGCCGGTATCGATGCGCTTGCCCATGGCATACACGCCGTCTGAACAGGTCCAACCCATGCGCAGACCGGTTTGGGCCAGCAGATGCGCTGTCAGGCGTGCGGTGGTGGTTTTGCCGTTGGTGCCGGTCACCGATACCAGCGGAATGCGACCGTCGCTGCCATCTTTGTACATATTGGAGATGATGGCTTTGCCTACATCCCGCGCTGGACCATAGGACGGATCCAGATGCATGCGCAGGCCAGGCGCCGCATTGACTTCGACGATGCCGCCACCCTGTTCAGGCAGTGGTCGGTCGATGTGTTCGCACACCAGATCGACGCCGGCAATATCCAGCCCCACCATGCGCACGGCATTGACGGCCGCAATGGCAATACTGGGATGCACGTCGTCGGTGACGTCGGTTGCGGTGCCACCCGTGCTGAGGTTTGCATTGTTGCGCAGGATCACTCTCTGTCCTGCGGCCGGCACGCTGCTGGCGTTTAGGCCTTGTTTTTTGAGGGTGGCCAGTGCCACTTCGTCCAGCCGGATTTTGGTGAGCGATGTGGCATGGCCGTCACTGCGGCGAGGATCGCGGTTGACCTCATCGATGAGTTGCGCAATGTTGTCTTTGCCGTTGCCGATGACATGGGCCGGATCGCGCCGGGCAACGGCCACCAATTGGTCGCCCACCACCAACAGACGGAAGTCTGCGCCGGGCAGGTATTTTTCAACGATGACGTCGTAACTGACGTCATAGGCAATGTCATAGGCGGCGCGCACCTGCGCTTCGGTTTTCATGTTGACCGAAATGCCCTTGCCCTGATTGCCGTCCCGCGGCTTGATAGCAACCGGCAAGCCGATCTCCTGGGCGGCGGCCCAGGCGTCGTCGGCAGACTCAACCGTGCGGCCTCTGGGGACGGGAACGCCGGCGGCATGCAAAAGCTCCTTGGTGAGTTCCTTGTCCTGTGCAATGGACTCTGCAATCGCGCTGGTCAGGCTGCTCTCGGCGGCGAGAATGCGCTTTTGCTGGCTGCCATAACCGAACTGCACCATGCTGCCTTCGGTCAGACGGCGGTAAGGTACGTTACGAGCCACCGCTGCGTACACGATGGACCCGGTTGACGGCCCCAGACGGATATCCTCATCGAGTTCGCGCATCTGTTCGATGACAGGCACTACATCCAGCGTGCGGCCTTCGAGCAGGGCCTCGATGAGCGCAATGGCCGTTTCCATGGCGATGCGTCCCACCTTTTCTTCGGTGTACTGGACCACAACGACATGGTGCTGACTGTCGTCGGTCAGTGAGGTGTGGCAGAACTCGACCGGGCAGCCGGCGGCGCGCTGCAGTTCGAGTGTGACGGCGGCCAGCACATGGGCCAGGCTGACGGCGGTATAGACCGGGCGGGGCATGGCGCTGATCGCGGTATGCTTGCGCGGGGCTTCGTACCAGTAGGGCAGAACGCCGATCTGCGGCAATGCGGCGCGTACGCCTGCGATGACGGGATGTTGGGCGGGCAGGCTGAAGTGCTCTTCTGCGCAGGTGACCGTGGTTTCGACCGAGGTGAACCGGCTCCAGAGGTTGGGGCCACGCAGTGCCTTGACGCGGGCGGTTTTCATTGTGCGTTTCCTTTTTGCAGGGCTTGCGCAATCTGTTGGGCAGACAGCTCCATGAACCAGAGCGCCGCGGTGGCAGCCAGTGCTGCTGTGTGAGTGGATGCAGAGCCCGATCGGCTTGCAACGGGGGTGGCGGTATCGCCCTTGAGCAGGCAGATCTCTCCGGCCTTCAGCGCCACCGCGCGCTTGCCGGCCTGCAGATGGGCGACGATGGCCCCGGATGCTGCGTTTTCAGAGAAGAGGATGACCTCACCGTCGCTCAGGTCTGCCATTTCCAGCACCATGGGGTCGTCGGCGTTCAGCACGGAGCATCCGCCCTTGAGCACCACGTCCACCTGCGTGCGGACGAGCGAATACAGCTTGTCTTCGTCTTCGATGTAGCGCTCGGGGATGAGTGCGTCTTTGGGTAGGTTGGTGACGATGCCCACCAGACAGCGATCGTACGCCAGCCCCTCTTTGCAGATGACATGATGGTTGTTCTCGATGACGGCGGCTTCGACGGCCCGGTTCAGCAATACCCGGCGCGATGGGCCCCAGTGGGCGCAGTCTTTGGATTCGAGGCAGGTGTCATCGAAATACAGCCCGTCCGTGCACGACAGGCCCACATGCTTGCCCAGCAATTGCAGGCCCGCTGCAACACAGCGCGCCGTGTCGTTAAGGTGATGAACACCCGAGACACCGACGACCGGAATGCGTCCGTTGACCTGGTTGGGGAAGAGATGCTCGACAATGGCCTTTCCCACCGGGCGGGGCTTTCCCTCCGCAGGTTTAAGGTGCATGAGCAGGCCCGGACCCGCATTGACTTCGACAATGGCTCCGCGGGTTTCGGACAATGGCTTGGATACGTCTTCGTTGACCATGTCGATGCCGGCTATGTCCAGCCCGACCACATCGGCAGCCAGCTCAACAGCGGCAGCCACTTCAGGATGAACCAGATCGGTGACGTCGATGGCAACGTTGCCGTTGCGCTGTATGAGGACGTCCACGCCTGCAGGCGGCACAGCGTCGGATGTGAAGCCCTGACGCTCCAGTTCCAGCTCTGCGGCCGAGTCGATGCGGATGGGGTTGAGCGGATGATCTTCGGTGTTGCCGCGACGCGGGTCGCTGTTCAGTTGCAGTTCTATCAGCTGCAGGACGGTGTGTTTGCCGTCCCCCACCACCGCTGCGATTTCGCCACGCGCAGCGGCCACCAGTTTGCCGCCCACCACCAGCAGGCGGTGTTCGTTGCCGCGGATGAAGCGCTCAACGATGACGCCGCTGCCTTCTTCGACAGCCACGGCATACGCTTTGTTGATCTGTTCTTCGGTGTTCAGGTTGATGAAAACCCCGCGTCCATGGTTGGCATCGCTGGGTTTGACGACCACCGGCAGGCCGATGTCCTGCGCGGCTGCCCATGCGTCGGCAGCGCTGTCGACCAGACGACCTTCGGGGATGGGCAAGCCAACCTGACTGAGGAGCGTCTTGGTGAGATCTTTGTCACGGGAAATGGTTTCTGCGATGGCGCTGGTGCAGTCGGTCTCCGCGGTCCAGATGCGGCGTTGGGCAGCGCCATAGCCGAGTTGCACCAGATTGCCTTCGTTTAGGCGGATGTGGGGTATGCCCTGTTTTTCGGCAGCATCCACGATGCAGGCCGTGCTGGGGCCCAGACATTTGTCGTCGGTGAGGTCGCGCAGCTCTTCCACGGCAGCAGCCACGTCGAAAGGCTTGTTTTCCATGGCGGCCATGACCAGCGCCGCACCGGTTTCCAGTGCCTTTCGGGTGACTTCTTCGTGCCAGGCGTTGACGATGACCTTGTACAGGCCCCGCACGGATGTCTCGCGGGCGCGACCGAATCCGCCGGGCAGACCCGCCAGACTTTGCAGTTCGAGGGTGACGTGCTCCAGAATATGTCCGGGCCAGGTGCCGGAACGCAGTCGCTGCAGGAAGCCGCCGCGCTCGCCGATGGAGCAGCGGTGTTCGATCAGACCGGGCAGCCAACTTTCCAGCCGTTCAGAAAAGCCCGGCACCGTGTCGGAGGGGCACTCTTCGAGTTCGCCGATGTCGACCCAGGCCTCCAGAACGGGGACATAGGTCCACATATTCGGGCCTTTTATGCTGTGTATGTCAACGAATTTGATCGTTTTGTGTTTTGTAGTCATGAGATTCGATTTAGAGTGCGGAAAGTGCGCATGACAGTCATGACCCGACAGGGCCAGGATACTGTCGATTTTGCAGGCAATCCGCATTTATAACTCTTAAAGGCCGCTTTCGTTGACCCCGATTGTCAAGAAACGGCAAACGACCGGGCACAATGCCCCATGAAAGATGCCATGAAGCCAAGCGGAGACGCTACAGAACAACAGATTGCCATTTGTGGACAGAATGTGCCACTGCTGCCCGGCGAACGGGTAATGGTGCGTCTGGAAACCGATCTGGACGAACGCCTGCATTTTGCCCGCGGCGAGTTGGTGCTGACATCCGAGCGCCTGCTCAGTGCGTCTGCCAGCGGACCGGCCAGTGCGGCACTGCCCGCCGTGCAGACCTGGCCGCTGTCGCCGTCCCTGTCGCTGTCGCACACGGATCATGCCGGCGTGGGTACGCTGATGATCGTGGACGGGTCGGTGGTGCAGGCTGGCTTCCGCTTCACCCTGGGCCAAAACCTGCAGGCCATCAAGTTGCACAAGGCGTTTGAGGCCCTGCAGAGCAATGAGAACGTGGTCGCCGACGAACCGGACGAGGAAGATGACGGCGAACTGGGCGAGCATGAGGTGGCGGTTTCACACGGTAGTCCGACCGCATCGCTTTTTAGGCTGTGGCGATTTGCGAGACCCTACCGCGGGCAACTGTTTCTGGGGTTTTTTCTGACGATTGCAGCCACGGCCGCATCGATGGTGCCGCCTTATCTCACCATGCCGCTGATGGATGAGGTGCTCATTCCGTATCAGAACGGCACGCCCATCGATTTCGCAGAGGCTGCTTATTATCTGTCGGGTCTGCTCGGTGCCGCACTGTTGGCCTGGGGTTTGGGCTGGACAAAGACATACATACTGGCACTGGTCAGTGAGCGCATCGGTGCAGACCTGCGGACCTCCACCTATGAGCATTTGCTGAAGTTGTCGCTGCAGTATTTCGGCGGCAAACGCACCGGCGACCTGATGGCCCGTATCGGCAATGAAACTGACCGCATCTGCGTATTCCTGTCTTTGCACCTGCTCGACTTTGCAACTGATGTGCTCATGATCTCCATGACGGCGGCCATCCTGATCTCCATCAACCCGACGCTGGCCATGGTCACGCTGGTGCCGCTGCCGTTTATTGCATGGTTGATTCACTCCGTCCGTGACCGCCTGCGGCATGGTTTCGAGAAAATCGACCGGATCTGGTCAGAGGTGACCAACGTGTTGGCCGACACCATTCCGGGTATTCGCGTGGTCAAGGCATTTGGTCAAGAGAAGCGGGAAGTGGCGAGGTTTCGCAATACCAACCGCAATAACCTGCAGGTCAATGACAAGGTTAACCGCATCTGGTCGCTGTTTTCCCCGACCGTCACCCTGATGACCGAGATCGGTCTGCTGGTGGTGTGGGCCTGCGGTATCTGGTTGATTTCACGCAATGAAATCACAGTGGGTGTGCTGACTGCGTTTCTTGCCTACATCGGCCGCTTTTACACACGGCTGGATTCAATGAGCCGGATCGTATCGGTGACCCAGAAAGCAGCCGCGGGTGCCAAGCGTATTTTCGAGATTCTGGACCATGTCTCCAGTGTGCCCGACCCGGTCAATCCCGAGCCGATGCCGACAGTGACGGGAGCCATACAGATCCGCAATGCCGGGTTCCGCTACGGCAGTCGGTCGGTCATCCGCGACCTGAATCTGGATATCCGTCCCGGAGAGATGATTGGTCTGGTGGGTCACAGCGGGTCAGGCAAGAGCACACTGGTCAACTTGATCTGCCGGTTTTACGATGTTTCCGAAGGCAGCATCATGCTCGACGGGCGCGACATCCGTTCCATCGGTTTGACCGATTTCCGCCGTCATTTTGGCCTGGTTTTGCAGGAGCCATTCCTGTTTTTTGGCACGATTGCGGAGAACATCGCCTATGGCAAACCGGATGCGACGCGCGACGAGATCGTGGCAGCGGCCCGGGCAGCCCACGCACACGAATTCATCCTGCGCCTGCCGCTCGGCTACGACTCTCTGGTGGGCGAGCGGGGGCAGTCGCTCTCCGGCGGCGAGCGCCAGCGCATATCGATTGCGCGCGCGCTGTTGATCGACCCGCGCATTCTGGTGCTCGACGAGGCGACCTCGTCAGTTGACACCACCACCGAAAAAGAAATCCAGAAAGCGCTGGACAACCTGACCAAGGGCAGGACCACCATCGCCATTGCCCACCGTTTGAGTACGCTGCGCAAGGCAGACCGGCTGGTGGTGCTGGACCGCGGGCAGATTGTGGAGCAGGGCGACCACGACACGCTGATGGCTGCGCAAGGTGCCTATCACACCCTGTACACGGCACAGCAGCGCAGGGCAGAAGAACTCGGTGAGTGGGTTGGCGGGGAGGGCGGGCAATGAGCAGCGCAATTCAGTGGCTTCGTCGCAACCCGCAAGGGCAGTTGCAGGCGGGTCTGGACGATGGCAGTGTCATCAGCGGGGTGGTGCCGGTACGCGCATTTCCGATCACAGAGCCGCAGGCCGGCTTTTCATTGGTGGATGCGCAGGGGCATGAGGTCATGTGGGTCAACCGCATGGACGAACTGCCGCCTGATGTGGCCTTTGTTTTCGAAGACGAGTTGCAGCGTCGGGACTTCATGCCGGTCATCAACCGCCTCATGGGTGTGAGCAGTTACGTCACACCGTGCGAATGGCATGTGCAGACGGACCGGGGCGAAACGCGTTTTACGTTGAAGGGCGAGGAAGACATCCGGAGATTGGGGTCTGGTGCGCTGCTCATCACCGACCTGCATGGCATTCATTATCTGCTGCGGGACATGACGCAACTGGACAAAACCGGGCGCAAGATTCTGGACCGGTTTTTGTAGAAAAACAGGCTCGGGTGTGCCGTCTGCAGGTCAGCCGCGCGCCTGTTTGCCTGGTTTTTTCGCGCCCGGTGAGTTTTTCACACCCGATATGATGCGTTGGTTTGCCTTGACGGCTTTGCCGGATCGCCCCGCGCCCGAGTGCACAGCTTTGCGGGTGTTCCGCTTTTCGCTGTTGTCAGCGCCCACCTCTGTCTGCATGGCGGGTTGACGGCGATAACTGTCGTATTCCTGCATGACTTTGGTCACATGCTTGCCCGTATGCGGGTGTCTCAAAATCTCCCGTCCGTTGTTGAGGGCTGCGCCAACGCCAGCCTGATAGGCCGCGATCGCCATGCGGGGGTCTTTGAACTGGTCAAGCAGTTGTCGCAGGTGACGTGCGCCGACGCGCAGATTGTTTTCGGGGTCCATCAGTTCGGTGTGGCGGATACCGGGTTCGATGCTGCGGGCCGTATTGGGTGTGATCTGCGTCAGGCCCAGAGGACCGTCCGGGTTGCGCGCCTTCGCATCAAAATTGGACTCGACCTTCACCACGGCCATCAGCAGGGCGGGGTCCAAGCGGTTTTCACGGGCAATGCGCACGACAGCCGCGCGGTGGCGTACTTCGTCCTGCGAGGGGGCGGCTACTGCGTCGGCACTGCTCAAGGTAGCGGCCAGTGCGACAGTGGCGGTGAGAAATGCGGTCGTGGCGGTATTGCTCAATTTCGTGGCGAAACTGTTCAGGATGTACCGTCTCAATCGTGTCTCCGTTTTTGGTTTTCGCAGATTCTACGCATAAGTTGCAGAATTTCTGTGAAATTTTGTGACCCTCAAGTCAGCAAGTCCCGCCGTTGGCTGACTTCCGCAGCCTTGAACGTTATACCCGCAAATGGAGAAAACGGATTCACTTGACCGGGTCAACCACCTTTCGGGGCATGAAGCGGATGGGTGCCTCGGCCGGCAAACCGCTACCGGGCGGGGGGCTTGCGAGGATGGACTTGCGCATGCTGCCCATCACGTGCATTTCACAGGGTTTGCAGTCGAATTTGAGGGTCAGCTTTTCTTTGCCGTTTTGCAGGACCATAGGTTCGGCTTTGACTTGCCCCTGCACACCCTGAACACCCTTGGCCTGTTTGGGACACAGGTTGAAAGAAAACCGCAGGCAGTGCTTGGTGATC
>SXZD01000267.1 GCA_005788065.1 Burkholderiales bacterium | reverse complement strand
TTGATCGCTTCCGTTCCCAGCACACCCTTGGCTTCTTTGGTCAGAAACTTGTAGACCGGGTGTGCATTGGCACCGTTCACATCGACTTTCTCGGACAGCGGAAAATTAACGCCGTAATTGATCTCGCAGAACTGGTTGATATCGTCTGCGTTGCCGGGTTCCTGCGCGCCGAACTGATTGCAGGGAAAACCTACAATTTCCAGACCCTGATCACGGTATTTGTCATAGAGCGCCTGCAGACCCTTGTACTGGGGTGTGAAACCACACTTGCTGGCCGTGTTGACCACCAGAACCACCTTGCCGGCGAGGCTGGAAAAAGGAAGATCTTTGCCCTGCAGGGTTTTGGTGGAGAAGTCGTGAAAAGTCGTCATGATGGAACCGTCAAGTAACAATGCAGAAACTCTAACACAGCCCATCCGCGGCGCGATATTACCTGCGTCACCCGCGTGTGGGCACTGCACTCTAAAATCTGAGCGTCCCTGATAAACTTCGGCAGTCCAGATCCGGCCTCCATCATGAATCAAAACGCCCTCACCCCCGATTTTAGCGACAGACTGTCGCAGGTCAGACAGCGCATCGCTGCGGCTTGTGAACAACACGGTCGCAAAAGCACAGAAGTCATGCTGTTGGCAGTCAGCAAGACATTCCCGGCGTCCGACGTGGCCGCGCTGGCGGGTTGCGGGCAGGAAGCCTTCGGTGAAAACTACGTGCAGGAAGGTGTGGACAAGATCATCACCTTGCGCGCCGCCGGGCTGGAACATCTGAAATGGCACTTTATCGGCCCCCTTCAGAGCAACAAAACCAAACCGGTGGCAGAGCATTTTGACTGGGTACACACCGTTGACCGGGAGAAAATTGCGCAACGTCTGTCCGAACAGCGCCCCGCCCATTTGCCCCCGCTCAATATCTGCCTGCAGGTCAAGACATCCACCGAACAGAGCAAGCACGGACTGGACGCTTCCACGCTGGACGCATTGGCAGCCAGCGTAGCCCGCCTGCCCCGCTTGGTTCTGCGCGGTCTGATGACTCTGCCGGAACCCGGCAATGAAGCAAACGAGTTTGCCCAGTTGCGCGAACTCTTCCTGCGCATGCAACAGACACACCCAAGCCTCGATACCTTGTCGATGGGCATGTCCGCAGATCTTGAAACCGCCATCGAACACGGCAGCACCTGCGTACGCGTCGGCACGGCTCTGTTCGGGCATCGAACTCCAAAAGGTACGCCTCCCGCATGAACAACCACATCCTGTTTTTAGGCGGCGGCAACATGGCCACCGCCATCATCGAAGGTCTGCTCAAACAAGGCACCGACACGCAACGCATCCACGTACTGGAGATCAACGCTGACTCCCGCGCGCGCTTTGCCCAACAGGGCATCAATGCCAGCGAAACGCTGCCCGCCTCATTCACCCCCGGCATCACCGTGCTGGCCGTCAAGCCACAGCAGATGAAAGAAGCACTTGCATCTGTAGCTCATGCGGTGAGCCAAAGCCTGATCATCAGCATTGCCGCCGGACTGCCCATCGACCTGCTGTCAACATGGTTGACGGGTCATCAGCGCATTGTTCGCAGCATGCCCAACACGCCTGCCATGGTGGGAATGGGCATCACCGGGGCCTGCGCATCGCAGGCCTGCAGTACGCAGGACAAGAATGATGCCGACACCCTGCTCAAGGCGTGCGGACAGGTGGTGTGGGTCAAGGACGAGTCCATGCTCAATCCGGTCACTGCCATCTCCGGCAGCGGACCGGGCTATGTCTTTCTGTGGATGGAGGCATTGGAATCGGCTGCATTGCAGATGGGCTTTGATGCGCAGCAGGCACGCATGCTGGTAGCCCACACCCTGCGCGGCGCTTCGGAACTCGCCGTTCAAAGCCCCGAAAGCTTTGCGACACTGCGCGAACGCGTTACATCCAAAGGTGGCACCACAGCCGCCGGACTGCAAGTCATGATCGACGGTCAGGTGCCCGGCAGCATCACGGCAGGCGCGCATGCTGCCAACGCGCGCGCCATTGAATTGGGCGAGATTCTGAAAAACGGCTAAAGCATTCCCGGGCTCAAAGACCCAACACCATGCCGCCAAACACAGCGGCGCCCCACCAGTTGTTGTGCAGAAAAGCCTTGAAACACTGCTGCGGGTCGCGTTCGCGTATCAGACGCCAGTGATACACCGTGATACCCGCAGCCGCTGCCCAACCCAGCCAGAAACCGGGCCCGAGTCGCTCCATGAGAGCCAGCACAGCCAGCAAGCCCAGACTGCCGGCATAGCAAAGCATGACCATTGCCACATCAAGCCTGCCGAATGTAATGGCCGACGTCTGTATGCCGATTTTCAAATCGTCTTCGCGATCGACCATGGCATATTCGGTGTCGTAGGCAACCGTCCATAAAGCATTGGCCAACAATAATGCCCACGCGATGCCGGGCACTTCGCCCCTGACAGATGCATACGCCATCGGAATTCCGAAACCAAAACACAGCCCTAGATAAGCCTGCGGCAGCGCAAAGAAGCGCTTCATGAAGGGGTAACTGCCCGCCAGAAACGCGGCCGGAACAGCCAGCAGCCAAACCAGCGGGTTCAACAGCAGCACCAGCAACCCCGCCACCACGGCCAGAACCATAGCCACCATCACCGCCTCGCGAGACGACACGCGTCCACTGGTCACCGGCCGCTGCGCCGTGCGCCGCACATGCCGGTCAAAATCGCGGTCTGCGTAGTCGTTGATGGCGCAACCGGCGGATCGCATCAGCACCGTACCCGCGACAAACACAAACAGGACGGTCGTATTCGGCAGCCCACCGGCGGCCATCCACAGCCCCCAGAGGGTCGGCCACAGCAGCAGGAGAATACCGATGGGCCGGTTCAGACGAACCAGCTCAGCATACAGTCGCAGGCGTTGCATCATTCAGGTCACCCTTCAGATCACTGAGGCGCCTAACAGCATCTCTGCATCGTTGAGCACACAGGCATGCGTTGCGTCCCTCAGCGCATCAATAGCGGCAGCCCGTGAAAAGCTCTTTCTCCAGACGAGGGCCACGCGACGCTTGTCCGCCGGCTCGTCCAGGGGCACATAGCGCAGCAGCGAATCCTTGCCCTGCACTTTGGGAATGGAAGTGGACGGCAGCAACGTGATACCGATGCCGGATGCCACCATATGCCGAATGGTTTCCAGCGAACTGCCCTCGAACGTGCGCTGTATGCCTTCCGAGTTCTGGGAAAACCGCGACAACTCGGGACACACTTCCAACACCTGATCACGGAAGCAATGGCCCGCCCCGAGCAAGAGCATGGTTTCGTTTTTCAACTCTGCCGACGGAATGGTTTTGCGCTTGGCCCACGGATGCCCCACCGGCATGGCCACGTAGAATTTTTCATCATACAGAGGCAGAATGGAGACCCCGGACTCTGCGATGGGCAGCGCCAGAATGGCCACATCAATTTCGCCCTGCTTGAGCAGTTCCAACAGTTTGACGGTAAAGTTTTCCTGAAGCAGCAAAGGCATTTGCGGATGTCGCGCAATCATCTGTTGCACCAGCGAGGGCAGAAGATAAGGCCCGATGGTGTAGATCACCCCCACCCGCAGCGGCCCGCTGAGAGGGTTTTTGCCTTGCTG